>JAGBAU010000236.1 GCA_017938785.1 Clostridia bacterium | reverse complement strand
CAGAACGAGTCCTTGAATTATCGAAAGATAAAAATTTTAGTCAGAGAGACATTGCAACCTGCATCGGCGTCACTCAGGGAACCGTGCAAAAGTGGTTGGCAAAAAACAGGCCTTTCTCCGCTGAGTACATCCTGCCGCTGAGTGAATTGTTCGGTGTCTCGCCGCTATTCCTGCTTACCGGAGAAGAAGAACCGGCAGTAGCAAAAGCCACTGCCGGTTCGGAAGCTATGAACGATGTCGAATGCGGTCTGCTGGAGGGGTTCCGGCAGCTCGACGAAGAAGGTCAGATCGTCATGAGGGCAAAGCTGATCGAAGAACTGCGCCGTGTGCGCGAACGGAACGGAGGTATTGACGCATGAACATCGTCGAACGTCTTGGAGAAATCATGAGGGCGAAGAAGATAAACCGCGCGCAGCTGTCCCGGCATTTGGGACTCGCCCCGACCACTGTGCAATCGTGGTTCAATCGCGGCATTGATTTTCCGGCGCAATTCGTTATGCCAATCTGCGAAATCACCGGCGTGACTCCGGCCTACCTGCTGTCCGGTGAAGATCATCACGCAAACGAAATCCCCGAAGGCTACATGGCCGTCTCCGAGGACGAGCGCTTCTACGTCGATACCCTGCGGAAGCTCGACCGTGAGGGCGTGGTTGTCGCGATGGCTGCTGCGCTGGCCGAAGCCCGAAGGGTAGAATCCGAATCGGTGCAGGCGGAGGAGGAAGAGGGCTGCGCGGAAGCGCATGAGGGTGACTGTCATGCGTGACGGTCACCCTTCGCGCGCGCGCACGCGTAATAAGCTGCTCCAGCAGCTTATTATGTTATGTTATGTTATATTATGGGGGGGGTGTAACCGGGGTTCATAACCATGTGTAACCGGTTGAACCCGGGTTGTCCCCTATTTGTACCCTAGATGTACCCGGTGTGTACCCTATATGTACCCGGGTACATGTATAAAAGAAAGTGGTGACGGGAATGGATATGGCATGGTGTTGCAACTGCCGAACGGATGTTCCACTGTCGCGAGCTGTGGCGGAGCTGCCTTGCCCGAAGTGTGGCGCCATCGGGTATTTCTGCGTGCTGTTCGAGACGAGCCTTGAGGACCGTTTGGCGGAGTCTGAGCAACTGATGGCCTCCGGTGCGTGGGATCGCGCTTTGAGCATCCTTGAGGCCGCTGCTGCTGCCAGCGAAATCTCTGCCGCCGAAATGGTGTTATCCGCCGCAAATCTGGAATGGCGGCAGAAATGCGCTGCCGCTGCTGTGGAACTGCTGACGGACGGCCCGATGCCGTTGGAACAGTTCAAGCAGGCCCTTATGCCGGAGTTTGACCAGTTCGTCGTGGAATGGCTGTTGCAATCATACACGGGAATCAAGCTGGTACCCTGCGGAGGGGCGTACGAAGTGAGGTGCGCGTAATGGCGAGAAAACGCAAGGGCGAACGGCCTGACGGCCTGATTCAGGTTTCGCTCCAGATCGGCTACAAGCAAGATGGCAGGCCTGACCGGAAATACTTCTACGGCCACACCCGCGCTGAGGCCGAGAAAAAGCGAGACGAATACAAGCGGCGTATTCAGGACGGGTTGAAGATGGATCCCAATATCACCGTCCGGCAATGGGTCGATATGTTCCTGACGACGTACCGCACCCGCGTAAACGAGGCTTACTTGGAAAACGACGCCGCGCCCTATAAGCGGCTGGTGAACGAGATCGGCCGCATGAAGGTCGTTGACGTGACGGAAGCTGATCTTCAGCGGGCCTTGAACAAGGTCGGCGGCATGTCCTTTTCGACTGTCGACAAATACCATCAGGCAATCAAGCGCGTCTTCAAGCGTGCAGTCAAAAACAAGCTCATCAAGGATAGCCCAGCGGAAGACCTGATCGTCCCGAACTCCGTCAAGGGTTCGCACCGCGCGCTTGAGCGCTGGGAGGTCGAGCTGATCCTTGCGAACTGGGACACGCCTGCTGCGCGCATGGGCCTCGCTGTGATGATTATGCTGCTATGCGGCCTGCGCCGCGGCGAACTGATCGCGCTGGAATGGTCTGCCGTGGATATGGTCGCCCGTACGCTTTCAGTGCGGCAGGTCGCAATCGTGAAAACGAATCAGGTCATCATCGAGCAGCGGGCAAAGACGGACGCCGGTCTGCGAACGCTGCCAATATGTCAGGCACTGTACGATGCGCTGAACACAGTCCCCATTGAAAAGCGCGAGGGGTACGTCTGCAAGTCTGCGAAGGGAACGGTTCTGTCCGAGAGCTCTGCCTCTCGCGGCCTTGAGTCGTTCTGCCGCGTGCTTGAGCGAATCCTGAACGGCGAGCCAGCCAGCGCCCAAGGCCGCCGCAAAGACTACGAGGAGCGGGAGCGCAAAAAAAATTACCCCCCGGATACACCCCGGAAGGAATTCAAGTTCACGTATCACGACCTCAGACACACATACGCAACTGCGCTCTATGACGCCGGTGTGCCGGTGAAGGCCGCGCAGTATTTCCTCGGTCATGCCGATATCAAGATCACGCTTGACCTGTACACCCATCTGTCAAGGGAACGCGAGGCCGCGTCAAGGAACCAGATGGTACAGTACCTCGACAGCTGGCTCGATGATCGCGTTCGGAGCGTGTTTTCGATGGGGCTCCCAGCGCCAGAAAACAAGCCCGACTTCCCGGAAATGTGGTAAAAGATGTGGTATTTAATAAACTTTATTAGTTAACCGCTGAATTTTCTGTATTTTCCGAGGTTTTATGTCAATTATGCACCGAAAACCTGCATAAAATGCAGTGTTGGGGTAACGTTTCGGGACCAAAAGGTCGCAGGTTCAAATCCTGTCACCTCGACCAGAAAACAGAACCGATCGGATTATCCGAACGGTTTTTTGTTTGTTCAAATCAACCTATTTTCAGAATCAAATTACCCATTTTTCTGTGCAATACTCACAATTATTGTGCCAGTCCCATTGACAACCCACTCTCGGGGCGATCTCGTTTTTCTCGTTTTTCTCGTTTTTCTCGTTTTCCGTACGTGGTATACCTGTGGTAAATTGCGTGGTTTCTGTGGTAAAACGCGATTTCGAACAAAAAACAGTGTATCGTATTTTGAGGCCCGTAAAGGCCGATTCTGCGTGTTTTTCTCTGTGGCCTACAATTTCCCCGCGCTAGGTATTTGGCGGGCTGCTGGGCGTGGTTAAACTTGTTAAACAAGCATCCTCGATTGTTTTGTCGAGGATGCTTGTGATTCATGCGGTTCCGAGGATCATCTTGACAGCCTTCTCGGCACGGCCTGCTGCGCTCACGATGAGGTGCTTATCGTCCTTGAGTGCTTTGAGCCAGCTCTGAATGTACGCCGCATTGTTGCGGAAGCTGCCGGAAGTCTCAAGGCCCATTTCGTGGAGCAGCGTTGCTGCGCCGATCTCTGCGACCAACTCTTCCTTGCTGTAGCTCTCACTGCCGAATGCTGCTGTGCCGGTGATTCGGGCAAGGCGCTTCGGATGGCCGGTGCTATGTGTAAGCTCATGGAATGCCGTGCCGTAATATTCCGCCGTGCTTGTGAACTGTTCTCTGAGCGGAAGAACGACAAGGTCGGCAGAGGGCCTATAGTAAGCTCGATCACCCTCCTCATGCTTCAGGGTAACACCGGAACGCTGAAGGTATTCTTCGATGGCGAGTTCCGCAGCGTCATCCGGTTCGATATTGTTATGAGGGTTTCCGTCAGCATATCGAGGATTGATTCCTTCGCAATCATTGATGTGGAAGACTTGGAAGTACTTCAGGTACGGAACAATGCTGGTAACCGGCTTTCCGTCTTCATCGAGGACCGGCTTTCCATTTGCATCCTTCTTCTCATGCGGGATGGGCTTCCAGAACACGACGATCTTTGCCTTGCTCCCCTTCTTCACCTTGCCGCCTTCCTGCTTGCACTGATTGAAGGTGATGTATTCACCCGGTTCACCAAGCATGAGCTGATTGATCAGGCTGTACGGTCTGCCGGTGCTGTGGCTGATTGCGCCGGTGTTGACGCCCGTCCACGGCTTCTCCCAAGGAATGATTCCCTTCTCAAGTTCCGCGATGATGCGGTTGGTGATCTCAGCGTAAATATCCATGATGTACCTCCTGTTGACTTTTGTCGGTCGGTGTGGTATCATGGGGTTGCGATGTGGCAACCCCATGTCGGTTTCTTACTGAGCAGTCGTGTCCTTGGCCGGGGCGACTGCTTCTTTTTTTGCCTTGAAACGTCTGAGCGCTTCATCGTTGCGCTGATTGATCTGCTGCATCAGGCGCAGTTTGTCGATGGTTCTCATTTCATCACCTCTTTACGATCTTGAATGTAACTTCGCGACCGGGGTTCTCGCGGATAAGCATCTGCTTTACGTCGTCGACCATCATGTTGTTGTCGAGTGCTGCCTGAATCACTTCGACGAGCTTCTTGCCGTCGATATAGGCCCAGATGTAGGTGCGCTTGCTTCTCATGGTCTTTTCCCCTTTCTCAACAATACTGCAGGTACTGGGTCTTACCCGCCTTAATGAGGCTATTGGCTCTGGTTCCGGACGCCCATGCAACAGTTTCCTTTGCAAGACCAATTTCCTTGCCGGTAAGGAATGCAACGTAGCCATCGCCGTTGTACATGATCGAATCGCGAAGAGCGAGCAGGTCGTCGTGGAGTTTGTCGAGCTTGTCGTAGGTGGCTTCATCCCACTCGATCTCACCGGACTCCATGTCGTGCATTTCGAGCCAAACGCGGTTGATGCGGAACTCGATGTCGTGGGCATGCTTGCGAACGGAAAACGGATACTTTTTCATGGTGATCTTCCTTTCTGCCGGGATAGGCTCCCGGCGGGCGGCTGTATCATTCGGCGATTTTGATTTCCAGCCCAAGGCGCGATTTATCGCCCCAGCGGCCCGGTTCCCGGTTTACGGTGCAGGGGCCGATGATAGTGCAGCCCATGCCGCACAGGGCATGCAGGCTTTCCATCAGGGCGGTGGAGCGATCCGTCACGGCGATGCGGGCAACTCCAGCACGGCGGAGGGTCTGCAGCATCTCATCCATTTCGCCGTTGCGCAGGCCAACGCCCCAAGGCAGCTCGTCCACTTCGAAGTGGTCGGTGTTGTTTTCGGTCGTCTGCTGCCATGCTCTGTATGCATCCCATTCGCCACGAGTGGCGGGCTCGAAGGTGCGGAAAAACTCGTTCATGCTCATTGTCTTCTCCTCCTTAAATATCGCAACCGTACTTGACGGCATCTGCGGTCGTTGCCGCGACGTACTCAGTCCATGCCTTGAGGAAGGTGGCAAGGGCAACTTCCTCGGCGAAATCATTGCTGTCCCACATGCATTCAAGTGCTGCCTCGTATTCCCACCCGAGCATGCTGCATGCTCTTGAAAGATCAATCATCATCTGCGCTCACTCCTTCTCTGTTGGTTGCCCGGATTGACGGCTCCGGGCTGGCCGTTGGTCGGTCATGCTTCGCAGATTCTACGAGCGGTGAGCTTTACGGTCCCGCCGTTCCGGCGGGCGTGGGTGATTTCGTTGTTGCAATGTTCGATCATGAGCACCTTGGCCTTGGCGTGTTTTGCATCGATTGCGCGGATTTTAACGCATTTCCATTCGTACTCATCGATGACGATTTTCACAGAGTACAACTGCTTCATTTTCTTATCCTCCGTTTCCCTTACCTTGTAGCCTTATTATACTAAAATAAATTAGAATTGTCAATAGAAAAATACGAGATTTCGTATAAAAATTTTCATTCATACACGAAATCTCGCACATTCAATCTTTGCTCTTATTCAGTTTTTCACGGAATCCGATATATTTGCCACTTTTGACTCTGCCATCAGTCCACGGTTCATTCTCGTCAATGAACCATTGCCGACCAATCTTTTGCGCGGTGCGGAAACTGCCTCGCGCAGCTCTTTGAGTCGCTACGACTGAATTCTTTCCAAGTCGCTCAGCGTACTCCTTGAGGAGAATCATACCCAAACTTTACCACTCCCTTCAATTTCATTGTAATATGTCAACAGTGCAATGTCAAGCTGAAACCGACTTGGCATTGCACTCCTAACGCACTATTCCTCTTCCGCGAATCGCGGTCCAACCAGCTCGTATTCGTAGATCTCTGCACGGACGAGCGGTCGGTTATAGTCCGCGTACCCCCATGCGAATCCGTTGATACTGGGGACAAGTACTCGTTTCCCGAAATCACAGACCTGAATCAGGCCCTCTTTCGGAATCCCGCCGGGAACCGGCGGCCTGCTGGTAGTGTAGTAACGATAGCGCTCCATGATTTACTCTCCTTTCGAATTTTTGAAAACAAGGAAGTTATTGAAATTCCCCTTGGGCAAGCGCCCTGCTCCGGCATCCTGCATCACGACAGCTTCACCCTTGGCATGATAAAAGTTCCGGATGTAGTGTATCTGCGTCTTGGACAGATCGTGAGCCCACAGACTGCCGACACAACCAACAACGACAACATCATCCGTTCGGTTGAACAGGGTGAATCGACCGGCAATCTCTCTGCGCTCCGAATCGGTGAGCGCTACCCTGATTTCCTCAACCCAACCATTATCGACCCAGCTATGGAACACTTCGTATCCATGCATAGGGACGGGATAGCCGATGGCTCGTTCACGCCTCACATCATCCGGGGTTTTCTCATATCCGGCTGCAGTCAGAACAAATAAGCAGCCATCGTCTGCATGGTATTTGAAATACGACTTGCGCATTTGACTCTCCTTATTTCGGTAATATCCCAATCTTGTATTGACAATTGCTCTACAATATGGTAAGATTGGGCTGTGGTAGAGCGGCACAGCCCGTTCATCCTACGCTTTAACCTGCTTCCTTTTTGCTCGGGGGGGCAGGTTTTTTATTTGGTCGAGAGTTGACCTTCGATGTAAGCGTCAAGCTCATCTCGAAACTGCTCGATGCTCTTGCCATCTTTGATGGCTCTGAGCAGCATCCGCAGAATCTTAAGGGCTTCCGCCTCACGAGCCGCTTTGATTGCCGTGCTCATGATGTCGCTCCTTCCTTCCGTGTGTCCCATTGCGTTTCCTCCCTTCCGCTCTACTCAAGGTTCGTTCCCTTACCTTGTAGCTATATTATACTATATTTGTTTAGTTTTGTCAATAGGAAAATACGAAGTTTCGTATATTTCTTGAGAAATATTTTTATTTTCGCATAAAAAAGCAGGCAGGCCATCCGGCCTGCCTGCTTTCGTGTTATTCTTATTCGGCTTTGATGAACAGTTTGGTGAACATCTGATGGAGGCCGGTGGAGGCGAGGCCGGACCAGATGCCCTCTACAATTACAAGCATCGTAATACCGCCAGCCCAGTGGGTCACGACCGCAGCGCCAATGCCGACGACGGCGACCAGCAGCGGAATATATCTATTGTCCAGCGGAGTGCAATGCTTGTACAGCAGGCCAACGGCCAAACAAAGCGCAATGATTGCCTCATTCATGTAAGCCTTGAGCCAGTTGGAGTCAGTGATGTCGGAAACGGGGGGATTGATGGTTGCTTCCTCAGCATGGGCAATGAATGGGATGGAAATAAACAGCGCAATGATCATTGCGAGAAACAGGACGCAAACGGCTCGGACGAGCCTTCTCTTGGTAGTGTATTTCATGCTATTTTCCTCCTTATGCGAAATTGTTTTCACGCTGACAGTCGTGGTAAATCTCAAGAATGAATTCGTATTCCTCTTCGAATACACCGTTCTTGTCGCCGGTTTTCTTCAGCAGTGTATCGTACTTACCCTTGACGGCGATGATGTAATCGAATTCGCCTTTGGTGTGATGGATGCCGCGTCGGCATGAGTTTGCGAAATTGAACATCTCATGCCGAATGCGGTCTTTTTCGTTTTCATCCATAGCGGCAATGCAGGATTTGAGCTCAGCCTTTGTTTCGGCAAGCTCCTTCTTAAGCTCCGCATTGATGGCTGTTCCTATGGCCTTCAAGGCCGCCGACCAAGGATTGATCTTGATTGGCGAAATCTGTATGACCCAAGAAAGAACCATTCCGACGCCAAGCCAATGATCAGCAAGCCAATGAAGGATAGACTCCATCTATCAGCCCGCCTTTACAACGCCGTACTTGCTGGAAACCCAGGCATTCTGATTATTGAATTCGATCAGCGGCCAGCCGTTTTCGGAAGTTACGCCCTGATACTTGTACGTTTCGCCCTCCTTCGCCACACCGAGCTTTTCTGCGCCGGTGTCGGGTGCGGTGCGGATCCAGCAATCGCCGCCGGAGATGATGACGGTCTTCGGCTGTCCGACGGGCTTGTTCAGCGCTTCGAGGGCTTTGGTCATCGCTGCGTGAGTCAGGGGGCCGTACTCGCCGTCGTCGTCGAGGCCGTGCTTGCGCTGGAAGGCAATGACCGCCAGCTCGGTGGCGTCGCCGAAATTACCGTCCGCGCCGTAGCTGCCGCAGGAGAAGCCCAGGGAGATCAGCGCTTCCTGCATTTCCTGCACATCGTCGCCCTTGCAGCCGTTGACCAGCAGGCGCTCGCCCAGCTCAAAGGAAACCGCTTCGCCGGTTCCCGCTTCGACGCCCGCGTAGTCCGGGCGGCCATAGCCGTCGATATAGGTGCTGGTCAGGGAATAGCTCTTCATGGCGACGCTGCCGCCGTTGGTGATCAGCGAAGAACCGCCGGAGGTGTTGCCCTCGATGGTATAGACGCGGGAAGACGTGACCTTGTACACGATGCCGACGTGACCGATGCGGCCCTTGGAAGTGCTGTAGAAGAACACCACGTCGCCGGGCTG
>JAGBAU010000235.1 GCA_017938785.1 Clostridia bacterium | reverse complement strand
GGCTCTGGGCCACGGGGCCGCAGTGGAAGAGCACAACCTTGTCTTCTTCATCGCCGTAGTTGTTGTTCCAGTCGAGCACGGCGCAGGGGCCTTCGCTGGCCAGGGACATGGCGCGCATGGTGATGGCGGAGCACATATCGATTTCGCAGGAAGCCGCGATACCGCGGTCATTCAGCTCAGAGAGCAGCACGCAGGGGCATACGCGCAGGTAGGTTTCCATTTCGTTCCAGCAGCGCAGGGCCAGGGCGTCCAGGCTGTACTCCTCGATGTACCAGTCGATGACGCAGCTGATCTTGGCCAGGGTCACCTTATTGCTCTGGGGAACCTTGGAAAAATCGGTGTAGTTTTCCAGGCGCTCGATCTTGGCCAGAACCTTGGCGTCGTCGTCCTTGAGCTCGGCGACCATGTTCATGAGCTCACTCAGGTCGAAGGATTCTACGTTGATGCCGTGCTTCTGCATGGCGATTTCGTCAAAGCGCACGGTCTTGAAAGCGGTGGTGCGGGCGCCGATGCAGCCCAGGTTGAAGCGCTTCATGCCGTTGACAACGCGGCAGATGGCGGCGAAGTCCTTGAGGTTCTCCTGGAACTTGGGGCTCAGGGGATGCACAACGTGGGGCTTCAAAACGGTGAAGGGCACCTGGTACTGGGTGAATACGTCGGTAACGGAGAACTTGCCGCAGTATGCGTCACGGCGATGGGCGAAGTCCATCTTGCCGATCTCGTCCGGGTAGGCCTGCATCAGGATCGGAACGCCTGCATCCTGCAGGGCAGTGATGGCGCCGTTTTCATCGGCGAAGATGGGCATGGAGAAGATCACGCCGTCATACTGGCCCTGATGCTTTTTCAGCCACTCAGCGTACAGCTTGCCCTCGGCGCGGGTTTCAACGCCGCCGTAGCGGGTGAGCTCTGCATCCATCATGATGTAGTCATAGCCTGCGTCGGTGACGGCCTTGACCATGTCCTCGCGTGCGCCGTAGATCAGTTCGCCGGGCATAAAGCCGCGGTTGCAGAAGCAAAGTGCAAAGGTCATCTTTTTCTTCATTGTTTTACTCTCCTCTATATATTTTGATTTATCTGTCTATTTCAAGGTCGAGCCACTTGCACTCGTCCTCAGAAAGCGTCGTTTCGCTGGCCGCAATGTTCAGGGCCATGTTTGCAGGGCTGCAGCTCACCAGCGCATAAACGTCCAGATCTCTCTGGTTAAAGATCCAGGCGGTGGCAATCTGCGCAACCGTCATGCCCTTTTCCTTCGCCAGGATTTCGCAGCGGCGCAGGCGTTCAAAGTTGGCCTCGCAGCAGTAACCCTTGACGGCAGCCTCCTCCAGGATTTCGGCGGCCTTTTCCGGATGATCGGCAGTCAGCCTGCCGGAGAAAAATCCCCTGCCCAGCGCGGAATAGGCAAACACGGGAATCTTGTTTTCGGCATGGAAGGCGCGGTCGGCCCTGTTTGCAGGGCCGGAGATGGTGGTGCATCCGCCGCCCCAGGGATCGGCAACCTGTTCCGCCAGGCCAAAGTTGGGGCTGGCAACGGTGAAGGGCTGCAGGCCGTGCTTCAGGGCATAATCGTTGGCTTCCTGAATGCGGGCAACGGTCCAGTTGGAAACGCCGAAGGCGCCAAGCTTGCCCTCATCATAGCAACGGTTGAGCACATCCACAATGGGCGCAACAGGCACCTCGGGATCGTCCCTGTGCAGCATGTAGATATCCAGCTTGCCCGTCTTGAGCTTGGCCAGGGAATTATGCACATCGTGCAGGATGTCGAAATCCGTCACGCGCTTGCGCCATTTGTTGTGGTGGGCGCCCTTGGTAAGGATAACCACCTTGTCGTGCAGGCCGCGGGCTTCCAGCCATTCGCCCAGCGGCTCCTCGCCGTAGTGATCGGAGCAATCAAAGCAATTCACGCCCTGGGCATACACGCCGTCCAGCAGTTCAAAGGCGGCATTCAGGCGGGCGTCAAAATCGGGAGCCTCGCCGTATACAGAGCGGAAGGCCGCAAACATCTTGGGATAGGCGGTACCGAAAACCAGGCGGGAAACCGGCTTATCCACATGGGCAACGGAGCCGTATTTCATGGTGCTACCTCCTGATAAAATTCGCCGTTTTGCAAAGGGAATCCTGCGCTGAAATCAGGCCGGCGAACAGAAATTTTACTTGCATAAATAGGTTATCACAAACCCGGCTTTTTCGCAATAGTTCAGGCCAATGGAGAAAAAGAAAAC
Source organism: Clostridia bacterium (assembly GCA_017938785.1). Next base: position 3,081 of record JAGBAU010000235.1, on the reverse strand, counting down.
CCGGAAGCCCAAAGGCTTCCGGGTTCGATGCGCTTGCTGTTATCAACCAATGATGAAGGGCTTGAGTTCTTCGATCAGATCGTCGCAGTGATCGGAGTAAACTTCCAGGGTGATCGGCTTGGACAGGTCTAGGCTGAAGATGCCCAGGATGGACTTACCATCGACTACATGACGGCCAACACGCAGGTCCAGATCGTAGGGGTACTTGTTGGCAATGTTGACAAAGTACTTAACGTTTTCCGCAAGACTGAGCTTGATGTTAACAGCTTTCATGATTACAATCCCCTTTAACTTATGCGCTATTCACGCATTTTGCTATAATTAGCATACAACTATTTTGCAATACTTTCAAGTATCTTTGCATCATTTACCAACATTTAATTCGCTCCGGGATATTCTGCCCACAACGTTAAAACCAAATAAATTGAATTAAAGCCCTTGACAAGCAGGGGCGAAAGCGATATAATAATACGCGTCGGTCGGGTACGATGGCGTGCTTGGTTGACATATTGCCGAATTGTGTAATGGTAGCACCTACGACTCTGACTCGTATTGTCTAGGTTCGAATCCTAGTTCGGCAGCCATTTGCCTCCATGGTCAAGCGGTTAAGACGTCGCCCTCTCACGGCGAAAACTGGGGTTCGAGTCCCCATGGAGGTGCCAAGACCACATCGCGTAAGCGGTGTGGTTTTCTTTTTGCCTTTTTGCATATGAGCACGATAAAACCCCCGCAGATCCTGTGATCTGCGGGGGCGTTTTTGTTTATGGGGTTTTACTTCTCTTCAGGCAGTTCCAGGGTTACGTCCACGTTGATGAATTCGTAGCCGCCGCCCACAACCAGCTGGCCTTCGGTAGAGGAGGAGTTCTGGTTGTTGTTGTAGTTGCCGCCATTGCCGTAGCCATAGCCGTAGCCGCCAAAGAACCGGCCGAACATATCATCATAGTAGTTGTTGTAGTTATTCTGGGTCTGCATGAAGGCATTGGCGTAGCGTACCACGGTGACGGTAACGATGTCGCCGGCCTGGTGCTTGTCCAGAATGCTGGTCAGCTCGCGGAAGTTGGTCACGCGCTCGCCGTTGATGGCGTAGATGAAGTCATACTGCTTCAGGCCTGCCTTTTCAGCGGGGCTGTTCTCCTCCACGGTGCGGATGCACACGCTGGCCGGAGGATAGTTGCTCATGGGCTCATCCGGGCCTTCCATATCAGCGACAGTGATGCCCATCTGGGGACGGATGACCTCGCCCTTTTCGACCAGCTGCATGGCGATGGGATAGGCGGTATCCACCGGGATTGCGAAGCCCAGGCCCTCAACGGATACGGAGGAATATACGCTGCCGCCGTACTTCAGGGTGTTGATGCCCACCAGTTCGCCCTTGTAGTTGAACAGGCCGCCGCCGGAGTTGCCGGAGTTGATGGCCGCATCGTGCTGGATGTAGTCCACACTGCGGGTGGTGTTGCTGCTGGAAACTTCGCTTCTTTCCAGTGCGGATACAATGCCCTGGGTCACGGTGTTGGCCAGCACTTCACCGCTGGGATTGCCGATGGCGATTACGGTGCTGCCCACCAGCAGATCGCTGGAGGAGCCGATGGTTACAGGAACCAGCTGGTCGGCGTATTTGCTGTCCACCTTCATGACCGCCAGGTCCAGGGAGGAATCGGAACCAGCCACGGTGGCCTCCGCCTTTTCACCATTGGGCATGAGGATCTGGTAGCTGTCACCGCCCTCGATGACATGGTAGTTGGTCAGCACATAGCCGCCCTCCATGATGACAACGCCGCTGCCCTGGGAGTAGAGGGTTTCCTTCACTTCGCCGCTGGAGCGGTCCCACTGCTGGGTATTGGTGATGACGCCCACCACGGAGTTGGCGTTCTTCTGGGACACATAGATGGCCGGGCTGGGATCATATGCAGGTTCGGCTGCAAGCACCTGGGATGCAGCCTCGGCATATGCTCGGTTCGCCGCCAACATGCCGGAATTGAAGCCGCACAGGGCGATCATGCAGGCCAGCGCCATGCTGCCAATCCAAAGAAGCGACCGCTTCGGGCTGTTCTTTCTGAAATTTCTCTTCATATAGCACATCTCCTTTGAACGTGGATTCTTGAATGTATTTTTATAAGGGATCTGATTCCCTTGAACGATGTTATTATAAGTCTCTGGTCAGGGAAAGTCAATGAACAAACATGCTGTAATTTGTGAACGAAGTGTAACTCTTATTCCGGTCATATTTTCCAGTTTTTTCCAATGAAAAAACGGCGGTCAAACCGCCGTTTGGAAAGACTCAGTTGTGGGCATGCGCACCCTGAACGTCCTCATTATGGCGTTCGCGGAAGAGCAGGGAGATGCACCACAGACCCGCTACACCCACGATGGTGTAGATGATGCGGCTGATCACCGCATCCTGACCGCCGCAGATGTAGGCCACCAGGTCAAACTGAAACAGACCCACCAGCAGCCAGTTGATGGCGCCAATGATGGTCAAAACCAGAGAAGTACGATCCAACATATCTATTTCCTCCTAGATTACTTTATCCTGCGGTTTCCCGCAGCATGAAATCATTGTTTCCAGAAAAACGGCAAGTATGCAAAACATGGGCAAATTGTTCTTCCATCTGTTCAAAAAACATAGATAATCCCACTTCAACAAGCGGGAGGTTCTTCTATGCTGCAAACGCTCCAACGCCAAACCACAATCCTGCACCGCCTGCAGATACCTGTCCGGCGGTTGATCAAGCCCGTATGCCTGGCAACAACCATGTTTTTCTGCATGCGGGCAGAAATTCTGCTGCGCGCTTCACCGCTGGCCGCGGCGCTGATGGCAGCGGGTCTTGCCGCAGGCGAAGGCGCTGCCGCGCTGTCGGCAGGCTGCCTGCTGGGCATGCTGCGCATCCCTTTAAGCGAAGTTTCCCTGCTGCCTGCCATCAGCTGCGTCCTGGCACTGGCAGCCGAACTGATTCTTTCCTTCATTCCCCTCAAACGACAGCCCACCGCCGAAACAAAATGTTCCCTCTCCGCCGGACTCTGCGTATTATTACCCGCACTCATTTCCGCAAGAGGGGCGCTTCTTCCTTCACTGCAAGCCCT
>JAGBAU010000234.1 GCA_017938785.1 Clostridia bacterium | reverse complement strand
CTGCCCATCCTGAACGTCATCATTTCTCCGGATTTCCTGTATTCCGTGCTGCGCCTGTCCACGCCCATCCTGTTCGCCACCATGGCGGCGCTGGTTTCCGACCGTGCAGGCGTAACCAACATCAGCATTGAAGGCGCCATGCTGTTCGCCGCCCTGATGGGCGTTGTTGGCAGCGCCTATACCCAGAGCTGCTGGATCGGCCTGCTGATTGCCATTGCATCGGGCATGCTGTTCTCCCTGATGCTGGCTTTCTTCCACCTGTGGCTGAAGACCAACCTGGTGCTCACCTGTATCGCGCTGAACAGCCTGTCCAGCGGCCTGACCATCTTCATCCTGTTCATGCTCACCGGCGACCGCGGCGTTTCCACCGCTCTGCCCTCCGTGAACATGCCGAAGGTGGATATCCCGCTGATCAAGGATATTCCCTACCTGGGCGCAGTGATCTCCGGCCAGAATATCCTGACCTATATCGCCGTGCTGGTGGTCATCCTGGTGGCTGTGCTGCTGTACAAGACCAAGCTGGGCACCTACATCCGCGCCGTCGGCGAGAATCCCCACGCTATTGAAACCGCAGGCTTCCCGGCACGCCGCATTCGCTTCTATGCACTGCTGATTTCCGGCGCTATCGCAGGTATGGGCGGTTCCTTCATGTCCATGGCCTACGTTACCGGTTTCACCAAGGACATGGTCTCCGGCCGAGGCTTCATCGCTCTGGCTGCGGAAGCCATGGGCCGCGGCAAGCCCCTGCTTTCCTCGATTGCAGCGCTGCTGTTCGGCTTCACTGATTCCCTGGCGAACAACCTGCAGGTTCTGGGCCTGTCCAGCGACCTGGCGCGCATGTTCCCCTATGTAATCACGATCATTGCCTTGTCCGTCTATGCAGGCCGCGTGAACCGCACCCGTAAAGCCAAGAAGGGTAAATAAGGCTTTTCTGCCGAAATGAAGAAAGTTAGGAAAGACTAAGCTATTGCTTTTTGGCCCCCCAGGTTGTATAATGGTTACAGAAAAAATTGGAGGTGTACCATAATGGCATATAAGATTTCTGACGAATGCGTAATGTGCGGTGCTTGCGTTGAAGAGTGCCCCGTAAATGCTATCTCTGAAGGCGAAGGCAAGTATGTAATCGATGCAGATACTTGCATTTCCTGCGGCTCCTGCGAAGGCGCATGCCCCGTTGGCGCTCCCGCTGAGGAATAATTCCTTTTCTTTCAAAAATGACCCTTCACCGTTTGCCGGTGAAGGGTTGTTTCTTTAGCGAGGTATAGATATGCGTGCAAAGGTTTTGATTGACAATATCACCCGGGCGGATTTCGCCGCCGAGTGGGGACTGGCTGTGTGGATTGAATATGGCGATCACAGGCTTCTGCTGGATACCGGTACGACGGGCGTCTTCGTGGAGAATGCCCGTGCGATGGAGATTGACCTGAACCAGGCGGAATTGTGCGTGATTTCCCACGGGCATTACGACCATGCGGATGGCCTGCAGTCCTTCTTCCGGGAGAACGACCATGCGAAGGTCTACCTGCGCGATACCGCCCAGAAGTACTATTACGGCAAAAAAGAAGGTAAGTACCGCTACATTGGCGTGAATCGGGAAATCTTCAGGCAGCATGCCGGCAGGCTTGAATTCGTGCGGGGCAATGTGCAGCTTCTGCCGGGGGTGTGGCTGATTCCCCACAGCAGCGCAGGGCTTGAAAAGATTGCGGCGCGATCAGATTTGTATGTGCGCCGCTGGCTGCGTCTGCGTCCGGACAACTTCAGCCATGAGCAGAGCCTGGTTTTCGAAACGGAGAAAGGCCTGGTCATTTTCAATTCCTGTTCCCATGCGGGACCGGATAACATCATTGCCGAGGTGAATGCTGCCTTCCCGGGAAAGCAGATCTGCGCCCTGATCGGCGGACTGCACCTCTACCGGCTGAACGATGATGAGGTGCGCGCCTTCGCAGACCGCCTGCGCAGAACCGGCGTGAAAAAGGTGCTTACGGGCCATTGCACGGGCGACCACGCCTTTGATGTGCTGAAGGAGAAGTTGGGTGAAACCGTGGAACAGCTCTATACGGGCATGGAAATCGAGGTATGAGTATGGCGACCAGCAGGGAATTTGTGGATTTCATTCTGGACCAATGTGCGGGACTGCCGGTGCGTACCCGGAGTATGATGGGGGAATACCTGCTTTACTACCGGGATAAGCTGGCTGCCAGTCTGTGCGATAACCGCATGCTGGTGAAGGATTTGCCTGCTGCCCGGGCGCTCATGCGGGATGCAGTTCTGGAGCCGCCCTATCCGGGCGCAAAGGACATGCTGGTGGTGGAAAGGCTGGATGACAGGGCTTTTCTGGCGGAACTGTTGGAAGCCGTCTACCCTGAATTGCCCATGGCCAAACCCAGAAAGGGAAAGAAGGCATGACCGCCGCAGAGTGCATTCGTGCCCGCTTGCAGGAGATGCAGGATGCGGAGTACCGCGCCTTCCAGGCAAAACTTATGCCCACGGTGGATGTGGAAAGGATTATAGGCGTGCGGGTTCCTGCGCTGCGTGTGTACGCAAGGGAACTGAAAAACACAGCTGGAGCAGCAGAATTCATGCGCGAACTGCCCCACCGATACTACGAAGAGGACAACCTGCACGCCTTCCTCATTGAAGGTATGCGGGACTATGACGCATGCCTTGATGCCCTGAACGCCTTTCTGCCCTACGTGGACAACTGGGCCACCTGCGATATGATGTCGCCGAAGGTGCTGAAGAAGGATTTGCCCCAGACTCTTGCGCAAGCGCAGGCGTGGATGCAATCCAACCATACCTATACCATCCGCTACGGCATTGGTACGCTGATGCGCTTCTTCCTGGATGAAGCGTTTGATCCTGTGCACCTGGAATGGGTTGCGGCGCTGCGGTCGGAGGAATATTATGTGCGCATGATGGTCGCCTGGTATTTCGCCACAGCCCTGGCCAAGCAATATGATGCGGCGCTGTCCTTCATTGAGCAGAGGAAGCTGGACGCTTGGACACACAATAAGGCCATCCAGAAGGCAGTGGAGAGCTACGGGATTTCGCCGGAGCAAAAGCAGCATCTGAAGAAATACAGAATTTCCGGTCGGAAACAGTCATAAACCGTCGAATCCCTGCATAGAAGTAGTGTGTATACTACCCCTGGAAGGATGAGATACATGCAAAAACAGAAGCAGCATACTGCACAGGTAAATGAACAAATCCTGCGTATGCGCAGGCTCTATTCCCAAATCGGCGAGCCGCTGCCGGTGGATGTGATCATTGATCTCTGTTGCCACCTGGACAAGGCGCTGGAAATTGCGGATGAGAGCGCAAAACCTTTTCGCAGCAAAAAAACAGCCTGCGGAAGACTCAATTAAAGGCCCACATTTGTGGGCTTTTCCTCTGCCTTTTTCTTTGTGCTTCCACAATTAACGCAAAGAATTCCTTGGCGGGATTGACATACTTCCTGTAAAAACGCTACAATATAAGTTGTGAAATTATGGATCAAAAGCTGGAGGAATGTAAATGCTGCATCCCGAACTGAAGCAGGAAGTGGCCCGCCGCCGCACCTTTGCGATTATCTCTCACCCGGACGCCGGTAAAACCACCATGACCGAAAAGCTCCTGCTCTACGGCGGAGCCATTCGCCTGGCAGGTTCCGTTAAGGCCCGCAAGACGGCTCGCCACGCCACCTCCGACTGGATGGAAATCGAGAAGCAGCGCGGTATTTCCGTAACCTCTTCCGCCATGCAGTTTGATTTCGACGGCTATCGCATCAACATCCTGGATACCCCTGGCCATCAGGACTTTTCTGAGGATACCTACCGCACCCTGGTGGCTGCGGACAGCGCCGTCATGATGATCGACAATGCAAAGGGCGTTGAGGAACAGACCGTGAAGCTGTTCAAGGTCTGCCGCATGCGCTCCATTCCGATCTTCACCTTCGTCAACAAGATGGACCGCGCAGGCCGCGATCCCTTCGATCTGATGACGGAAATTGAAGAGGTGCTGGGCATCCGCTCCTGTCCCGTGAACTGGCCCATCGGCAT
>JAGBAU010000024.1 GCA_017938785.1 Clostridia bacterium | reverse complement strand
TTAAGGGCCTGCTGCTGTGCCTGAAGCGTAATTTTGCCCGGGGAAAAACTGTGTACATCCGGAAGCTCCTGGTAAGGGGAAATTTCCGTTTTTGCGGCATTTGCCTGCTGCCAGGCATCCCGCATCTCCTGCCGGTCCATGGCAAGAGCCGGGCAGCAGAGGAGTAGTGCCAGAATCAGGAGCCCACAAAGAATCTTTAAACGCATATTTTTTTACTCCGAATCGCCGATATTTTGCGCCAATGGATGCGAAAAATAAAAAGAATAACACTATATTCACCGGAAAAGTGGGAATTTCCTTCATAAAGGGGCTTTTCAAAATTGATGTTTTCTGTTAAAATATAAATACTATGGCGTATACGGCGCTCTTTGCGTTTGCCAGGCCTGCCGCGATTTTTGGGCAGGAGACATAAACTAAACAGGGGGAATTCATATGAAAGACTATCAGGCCAAGAATATCCGCAACATTTCTGTTGTTGGTCATGGCTCCGAAGGCAAGACCACTCTGGTTGAAGCCCTGCTCTTCACCGCAGGCGCAATCGACCGCCAGGGCCGCGTAGAAGACGGCACCACCACCACTGACCATGAACAGGAAGAAATCAAGCGTGGTATTTCCATCAGCGCAGCCGTTGCTCCGCTGGAGTGGAAGGAGACCAAGATCAACCTGATCGATATTCCTGGCTACTTCGATTTCGCCGGCGAGATGGTCGGCCCCATGAGCGTATGCGAAGGCGCTATCATCACCGTTGGTGCCGTGAACGGCCTGAACGTTGGTGCAGAAAAGGCATGGGCAATGTGCGATAAGACCAACACCGCCCGCCTGATCGTGATCAACAATATGGACCGCGAAAACGCCAACTTCGAAAAGGCCATGGCTACCCTGACCGAGAAGTACGGCTCCGCAGTTGCAGCCATCCAGGTTCCCGTCATCGAAGGCGGCAAGTTCGTGGGCGTTGCATCCCTGCTGGATAACAAGGCATACATGGGCGAAGGCAAGAGCCTGAAGGAAGTTGACGTTCCCGCCTCCGTTGCTGATGAAGTTGAAGCTGCACGCGAAGCTCTCATGGAAGCTGCCGCAGGCGCTGAAGACGAGCTGATGGAAAAGTTCTTCGAGGAAGGCGAGCTTTCTCAGGAAGAAATGATGCACGGCCTGCGCCAGGGCATCAAGGACGGCACCGTCGTTCCCGTTGTCTGCTGCTCCTCCATTACCCGCGTTGGTCTGGCCAAGGTGCTGGATACCATCAAGGAAATCATGCCCTCTCCCGCCGGTACCGTGAAGGTCGGCGTCAACCCCAAGACCGGTGAAGAAGTTGAGTGCATCTGCGAAGAAGGCCAGCCCTTCTCTGCTCAGGTCTTCAAGACCATGGCTGACCCCTTCGTCGGCAAGATGAGCCTGATGAAGGTCATGTCCGGTTCCCTGACCGGCGACATGCTGCTGTACAACGCAAACGCCGAGAAGACCGAGAAGCCCGGCACCATCTCCATCCTGAAGGGCAAGAAGCCCACCGCAACCCAGAAGGTTTGCGCGGGCGATATCTTCTGCCTGGCCAAGCTGGGTTCCGTTGCCACCGGCCACACCCTGTGCGATGGCGCCAATCCCGTGAAGTTCGCTGATATCGAATTCCCGGCTCCCTGCATTTCCAAGGCAGTTTACGCCAAGAAGAGCGGCGAAGAAGATAAGATCTTCTCCGGCCTGTCTCGCCTGATGGAAGAAGATCCCACCCTGACCATCACCAAGAACGTTGAAACCACCGAATCCGTTCTGTCCGGTCTGGGCGAGATGCACATCGAAGTTGTTGCCAAGAAGCTGGCCAGCAAGTTCGGCGCAGAGTGCGTGCTGCAGGATCCCAAGATCCCCTATCGTGAGTCCATCCGCAAGCCCATCGACGTACAGGGCCGCCATAAGAAGCAGTCCGGTGGTCATGGCCAGTTCGGTGATGTTAAGATCAAGTTCCGTCCCAACGATGATCCGAACGATACCGAATTCCACTTCATTGATTCCGTTGTCGGCGGCACCGTACCGCGCAACTTCATCCCCGCGGTTGAAAAGGGCCTGCGTGACAACATCGTTCACGGCGTTCTGGCAGGCTTCCCGGTTGTTGGCCTGACTGCTGAGCTGTACGATGGTTCCTACCATCCGGTAGACTCCTCTGAAATGGCCTTCAAGACCGCTGCCCGCCTTGCTTTCAAGCAGCTGACCGGCGCATCCCCCATCCTGCTCGAGCCCATCTACCACGTTGAGGTAGACGTTCCCGATCAGTACATGGGCGATATCATGGGCGACATGAACAAGCGTCGTGGCCGCATCATGGGTATGGATAAGGTTGGCGATATGCAGCGCGTTACCGCAGAAGCCCCCCTGTCCGAGATGGCCAAGTATGCCACCGACCTGCGTTCCATGACCCAGGCCCGCGGCTCCTTCACCATGAGCTTTGAGCGCTACGAAGAAGTTCCCGCAGCCGACGCCAAGAAGATCGTCGAAGCCTGCAAGCGCGAAGAGGAAGACGAGGATTAATCCAATATGGATCTTCGGCAGCTTTAAAAAGCTGCCGAACCGCGCAACCGCCTTCGGCCGGTTCGCTGATCCTGCGAAAGCGCCGCATTATTGCGGCGCTTTTCTTCTACCAACCAACTTTGGAGGTACATATTCATGGAAACCCTTATTCGCGTACTGGAAACGGCGCTGCCGGTGTTCATCACCCTGTTCATCGGCATGCTCTGCCGCAGTAAGAATATCCTCACCCGCGCAGGCGTGGACCAGCTCAAATCCGTGGCGGTGAACATCTGCCTGCCCATGGTGCTGGTTTCCTCCTTCGCGACGGCTGAATACACTAAAAACAGCATCACCGTTCCGCTGGTGATCTTCGCGCTGTGCTGCGTTGCGCTGGCGGTGGGCCTGTTCGCCGTGAAGCTGTTCAAGGTACAGGGCAAGCTGACCCACTACCTGTTCACCGGCTTCGAGGCGGGCATGCTGGGCTACGGCCTGTTCGCCCTGCTGTTTAAGAACGAACCCAATTCCCACTTCGCCATCATCGACCTGGGCCAGGTTCTGTTTGTGTTCACCGTGTACAAGATCCTGCTCAGCGGCAAGGCCGGCCTCAAAAATGTGGCCCGCGAAGCCCTGTCCTCTCCGGTGCTGTGGGGCATCATCATCGGCCTGATCATCGGCGCAACCGGCCTGTACGATGCGCTCAAGCCCTCCGGCGTCAGCGGCATCTTTGATTCCATCACCAGCTTCATCTCCGCGCCCACCAGCGTGCTGATTCTCATCTCCATCGGCTACGACCTGGTGCCCGGCGAGATTCGCTGGAAGAAGACCGCGGCGATCGTGGTCATGCGCTTCGCCATCATGGCCATCATGCTGGGCGTTGCACTGCTGGTGAATAAGTTCCTGCTGGGCGGCGCCATGCATGTGGGCGCGCTGGTGCTGATGTTCATCCTGCCCCCGCCCTACGTACTGCCCGTGTTCGCGGACGCCCAGGAGGAGCGCGCCAACATTTCCTCGGCGCTGTCCGTCACCACCCTGGTGAGCATCATCCTGTTCGCGGTGATGTCCGCCGTGATCTGAGGCAACAAAAAACGGCTGCTTGTGCAGCCGTTTTTTTATGCCTGTACGGTCAGCTTCAGCCGGGGATTTTCATCCGCAGCTTCGCGCAGAACCTGAAGGATCTTTCCTGCGTATTCGTCATGATCGGCAGGGGTGGTGAGGATGATCTCACCCTGCATTCCGCTCAGCTCATCCCACAGGGCGTCCAGGTTCCGGCCAAAGTGGGCGGGAAGCTCGAGTGCGCGGGCGATTTCATCGTAGGCAGCTTCGCGGTCGGACATGTTCTGTCCGTTGAGTATGTACTGCTTCATGCGGCAGCCTCCGAATCCCAGCGATACCAGCCGTCCTCGTAGTACCAGTACTCGTAGAGCAGCTCGAAGCTGTTGTAGTGGTCGGCGGTGTAGTAGATGAGACCGTCATTGGAGAAAACAAGGCGCTCTGCACCGCGCTTGCCGTCGTCGAAGTTCACGTCGCACTCATAGTACTGACGGCCCTTTGCTTTGGGCAGGATGCCCTCGCGGTTGCCAAATTTGTCTCCGCCGATGCAGTAGCCGTAGCTCAGCTGCCACAGGTGGTTGCCGTTGCCGTCCCAACCCAAATCCCGGGCCTCGTTTTTGGTGATGTAGTTGGGCGGCAGCTCCTCGAAGGCGTGCAGGTACAGGGCAACCTCCTCATCGGAAATATAATCGTAGCCGTATTCAACGACCAGATCTTCGGTGACGGCAATATCGCCGTCCACCAGGGCTTCGCCCAGTGCGCCGCAGCAGGTTAGCCACAGGGCGAGCAGCAGGGTAAGAATTCTCTTGAACATACTTTAACCTCCGAATTCGAACAGGGTGACCTGGCTGGTTTCGGGCAGATCGTTCAGGCAGCCTGCCTGGCGCATGTTTTCCACCACGGACTTGGATACCTTCCTGCGCACCATATCATCCTGGGAGATGAAGGGGCCGGCCTCGCGGGCCTGCACGAAGGCCTCTGCGGCGGATGAACCCACGCCCGGCAGGGAGTTGATGGGCGGCACGATGCGGCCATCGTCGCCGATGTAGTAATCCGTGGCCTTGGATTTGTAGATGTCCAGCGGGCTCATGTGCACACCGCGCAGATTCATCTCGATCAGAATCTCCAGCAGCGTTGCTTCATCCTCCTTGGTGGCGGTGAGCTCGCTCTTGTCCATGTGGCGAATCTCGTCCAGCATGGCGCGCAGCTCGTCCACATTGTCGGTGGTCATGCGGGAGGCGTCGAAGCTCTCCGCGTTTCGGTGCAGGTAGCAGCAGTAGTAGGCGGTGGGGTAGTAGATCTTGAAGTACGCGATGCGCAGGCCCATGATGACGTAGGCCACCGCATGGGCGCGGGGGAACATGTACTTGATCTTCTTGCAGCTGTCGATGTACCACGGCGGCGCGTCCACGGCGGCGATGGCTTCCTCCATCTGGGGGGTGAGGCCCTTGCCCTTGCGCACACTCTCCATGGTCTTGAAGGCGATTTCGCTGTCCACGCCCAGGTCAATGAGGGCGTTCATGATATCATCTCGGGTGCAGAAGCATTCCTTGAGAGGTACGCCCGCCTTGACCAATTCGGCTGCATTGCCCAGCCAAACGTCCGTGCCGTGGCTGAGGCCGGAGATGCGGAACAGCTCCTCGGCCAGGGTGGGCTTGGTCTCCTCCAGGATGCCGCGCACGAACTTGGTGCCGAATTCGGGGATACCCAGGGTACCGGTCTTGGAAACGCCCAGCTCCTCGGCGGTGATGCCCAGCGCATCCGTGCAGGAGAACAGGGAGATGATCTTGTCAAACACTTCCTTGTTCTCCAGCGGAACCTCCTGGGGGGAGATGCCGGTGATGTCCTGAAGCTTTCTGAGCATGGTGGGGTCATCATGGCCCAGGACGTCCAGCTTGACCAGCACGTCGTGCATGGAGCTGAAGTCGAAGTGGGTGGTGATGGTTTCGCTGTTCACGTCGTCTGCGGGATGCTGGATGGGCGTGAACTGGAAGATGGAGTATTCCTTGGGCAGAACAACCATGCCGGCGGGATGCTGGCCGGTGGTGCGCTTGACGCCGGTGATGCCGTTGGCCAGGCGCAGCTTTTCTGCATTGGACAGGGACATGCCCCGCTCCTCGGCATATTTGAGCACATAGCCGTAGGCGGTCTTTTCGGCGATGGTGCCGATGGTGCCCGCGCGGAAGCAGAACTCTGTGCCGAACAGGTCCTTGATGTACTGGTGGGCGCGGGGCTGGTATTCGCCGGAGAAGTTCAAATCGATATCGGGAACCTTGTTGCCCTTGAAGCCCAGGAAGACCTCAAAGGGAATGTTGAAGCCGTGGCGGCCCATGATGGTGCCGCACTCCGGGCAGGCCTTGTCGGGCAAATCCAGGCCCGTGGCATAGCCTGCGGGGATGTCAAATTCGTAATGCTTGCACTTGGGGCAGACGTAGTGGGCGGGCAGGGAGTTGACCTCCGTGATGCCCGACAGGTAGGCCACCAGCGAGGAGCCGACGGAGCCTCGGCTGCCCACGATGTAGCCGTCCGACAGGGACTTGGCAACCAGCTTCACGGCGATCATGTACAGCGTGGAGAAGCCGTAGCCGATGATGGCGCCCAGCTCCTTGTCGATGCGCTTTTGCACGATCTCCGGCAGGGGATCGCCGTAGATGGAGATGGCCTTGTCCATGGTGATATGCCTGAGCTCATGCTCGGCCTCGGGCCAGAAGGGCTGGAAGGTTTCCTTGCCTTCGGGATGGGGCAGGAATACGTGCAGCTCGCCCACCTGGTCGGCGATGGCGTTGGGGTTCTTGACCACGACCTCGTGTGCCTTCTCCTTGCCGAGATAGGCGAATTCCTCCAGCATATCGTCGGTGGTGCGGAAGTAGAGGGGCGGCTGGTGGTCGGCATCGTCGAAGCCCTTGGAGGCCATCAGTACAGCGCGGAACACGCTGTCCGTGGGATTCATGAAGTGCACATCTCCCGTGGCGCACACGGGCTTTCCCATGATTTCACCCAGATGTACGATTTTGCGGTTCAAATCGCGCAGGCCCTCGTCATCCTGGATGGTGCCCTCGCGCTTGAGGAATTCGTTGTTGCCGATGGGCTGGATTTCCAGGTAATCATAGAAGGATGCGATGCGCTTGAGGGTCTTTTCATCCCGGCCGTCCAGCACCGCATGGAACAGCTCTCCGGCCTCACATGCACTGCCCACGATCAGGCCCTCCCTGTAGCGGGTGATCAGGCTGCGCGGGATGCGCGGGGTGCGGTGGAAGTAATTGAGATGGCCCTCGCTGACCAGCCGGTACAGGTTTTCCATGCCCTTCTGGGTGGCGGCCAGCAGGATGATGTGATAGGCCTGCTTGCTGGCGTCGGTCTGGTAGCAGGTGTTCAGCTCGCCCAGGGTGGCGATGTTCTTCTGGCTGCGCACTTCATTGAGAACACGCACCAGAACGAGGCCGGTGGCGCGGGCGTCGTGTACGGCGCGGTGGGCATTTGCCAGGGATACGCCCAGTTGTTTGCAAACATTGCCCAGCTTGTGGCTCTTGAAATTGGGATACTGGTTGCGCACCAGCGCCAGGGTGTCCAGCACCGGGAAATCGAAGGGCAGGCTTGCCTGCGCGAAAGCCCGGCGGAAGAATGCGATATCAAAGGGTGCGTTGTGGGCCACCAGCACTGCGCCCTCGCAGAACCTGGCGAATTCGGGCATGACCTCCATCAGCTTGCGCTTGCCGCGCAGCATGGCGGAGGTGATGCCGGTGATTTCCACAACCTTGTCCGGCACGGGACGGCCGGGGTCGATCAGCTCGGAGAACTCCGCGACCTCCACGCCGTTTTCGATGCGCACCGCGCCGATTTCGATGATTTCATCGGCATGGGTGTTCAATCCCGTGGTTTCCACGTCCAGCACCACATAGGCAGTGCCCTCGAAGGGAATGCCCGCGCCGCCGTCGATGATGCTGGCGGCGTCGTCAATGAGGTAGCCCTCGCAGCCGGGAATCAGCTTGATGCCGTTCTTCTTGGCTGCGCCGAAGGCTTCAGGGTAGGCCTGTACAACGCCGTGGTCGGTGATGGCGATGGCCTTGTGCCCCCACTTGGCGGCCTGCTTGATCAGCGCAGTGGGGCTTGCGCAGGCGTCCATGGTGGAGAAGGAGGTGTGCAGGTGCAGCTCCACGCGCTTTTCATCGGCGGTATCCCGTCTCACCGGCTTTTCGGCGGGCTGGATATCGCTGCACATCAGCACCATTTCCTTCTTGAATTCATCGTAGCGGTAGCTGCCGCGCACGGTGACCCAGTTGCCGTTTTTCAGGCCCTCGCACAGGGCGTCGGCCTGGGCCTGGATGCTCTTGGCGTTCTCGTCGCCGCCGCGTCTGCCGCCGAGGAAGAGTTTGCAGTTGATGGAGGAGGTGCTGTCCGACATGGAGAAGGAGATGATCCTCGTCTGACCGTTCTTAGCCTCCTTCATTTCGAAATCGGAAACCTCGCCGCGCACCACCATGCGGCCGATGTCCTCGGTCACTTCCTTCATCTCGATCACGGGATCGTGGATGGTGCGGCCGAAGAGGGCGTCGGAGGGCGGGGCGGATTTCTTCTTTTCGTTGTCCAGGTTCTTGGCGGTGTCCATGGCCATCATCTCGGCCTCGCGGGCGCGGGCCTCATTGATCTCCTGGATGCGGCGCTCATCATCGCCGGTCAGGCGGATGGCCACGGTGGACTGGATGCCGAACAGGCGCTTCAGGTACCCGGACAGCAGCTCGTCCACGCCCTGCATGCGCAGGTATTCCGCACCTTCGGAGGAGGAGACGTTCAGAATAAGCTTATCGCCGTTCAGCTTCCATGCGCCGCTCTCCCAATCAATGAAGTGCACCGCACCCGGGCGCTCATGGGAGAGCAGCTCCTTCAGAAGCTTCGTGGCGCGGCCCAAATCGGCCTGAACCTCGTCGTGCAGACCGGGATAGCGCAGCTGAACCTCCACCTTCACCGTGGGGAAGGCGGCTTCCATGCTCCTTTGCAGGCGCTTGCGGTCATTGCGGCTGAGCAGCCGGTCGGCGTTCAGCTCGATGGTCATGCGCCCGTTTTTTTTCGAAATGGATACTCGGGAAAGCGTGAGACAGCCCGAAAGCTCCGGACTGTCTCGCTCAATGAGTTCCCTCCAAAGTTCTGCCATGGGGGTTCCTCCGAAGTAGAATTGTCAGTGTTCCTCTGCGTAGCGGCGGACCTCCCGGGTGAGGATTTCCGCCAGGTCGCCGCGAACCGCGCGGGGCGGCTGACCCTTGATGATCAGCGCGCCGCCGTCCTTGCCGCCGGCGATGCCCAGATCAGCTTCCTTGGCTTCGCCCGGACCGTTCACAATGCAGCCCATTACGGCCACCTTGATGTGCTTCTTGATATCGAGGGTGTTCTTGCGCACGGTGTTGGCAATGCCCTCCACATCGATGCAGGTTCTGCCGCAGGTGGGGCAGGATACGATTTCTATGTAGTCGTTTCTCAGGCCGCAGGCGCGCAGGATGCCCAGGCCCGCCGGAACCTCCTGAACGGGATCTCCGGAGATGGACACGCGGATGGTATCGCCGATGCCCTCCATCAGCAGGGTGCCGATGCCCACAGCGCTCTTGATGATGCCCACGTCTGCGGTGCCGGATTCGGTCACGCCGATGTGCTGGGGATAGTCGGTCTGCTCATGGGCCAGGCGGCAGGCTTCGATCATGGAGCGCACGTTGGTGGCCTTGAAGGAGAGCACGATGTTGTCGTATCCGGCCTTTTCCAGCATGCGCGCGTGGTTCAGGCCGCTCTCCACCATGCCCTGGGGGGTCACGCCGCCGTAGCGGGCCAGGATTTCCTTCTCAATGGAGCCGGAATTTACGCCGATGCGCACGGGAATTTTATGCATCTTCAAACAGTCGGCCAGCACGCGCACGTTGGCCTCGCCGCCGATGTTGCCGGGATTGATGCGCACCTTGGCGATGCCATTTTCAATGGATTTGATGGCCAGCTTGTGGTCGAAATGGATATCCGCCACCAGCGGCACGGGGCTGCCTGCCACCAGTGCGCGCACAGCGTCTGCGCAGGCTTCATCATAAACGGATACGCGCACGATGTCTGCACCCGCCTCCGCCATGCGGCGGATCTGGTCGAGGGTGGCATTGACATCGCGGGTATCGGTATTGGTCATGGTCTGAACGGTCACGGGCGCGCCGCCGCCGATGGCAACGCTGCCTGCGAAAACCTTGCGGGTCTGCATAGTTTTGATCTCCTTAACCGCCGGTAAACAGGCGGATGATGTCCTTGTAGGTGATGAAGATGACCAGGCCGAACAGCAGCATCAGGCCCAGGGCATGCACCATGCCCTCCTTCTCCGGGGGCACGGGTTTTCTGCGGATGCCCTCGACGATCAGGAAGACCAGCCGTCCGCCGTCCAGGCCGGGCAGGGGAAGCAGGTTCATAAAGCCCAGGTTCAGCGACAGGAAGAACACCAGATATACCGCGCCGTACCAGCGGCTCACGGAGATGGTGTCGCTCACGAAGGAGATGATGCCCACCGGGCCCATCACTTCGTCCGCGCCGGTGCCGTGGAATACCAGGTCCTTGAGCGCCATGCCCAGTGCGCGGGTGAAATCCACCATGTAGCCGAAGGAGCCCTTGATGGCCTCGGCAAAGGTGAAACCGCGGCTGCCGAAGGCGATGCCCAGCTGGTAGTAGGTTTCGCCGCTGGCTTCATCAACTATGGGCGCGGGGGTGATGGCAATTTCATGCTTTTCTCCGCCGCGCTCCACGCTCAGAGTGATTTCCTGTTCACCGGCGTCGAGGATGATGCTGCGGGCGGTCTCCATGCCGGCGGTATCATAGGAAATGGCTTCTCCGTTGACATGGGTCACGACGTCGCCGGTCTGCAGTTCACTCGCGGCCGCGGGGGTGTTTTCGTAAATCTGGGCAATCCAAGGCTGGTATTCCGCCACCATGAAGTTGCACAGCAGGATGACGCAGAAGATGAACGCCACGATGAAGTTCATCACCGGGCCGGCGGCCACGGTGAGGAAGCGCTTCCAAACGGGCATGTTGTTCATGGCGTTGGGGGCGGGGTTTTCGCCGTCCTCGCCGACAAAGGAGCAGAAGCCGCCCAGGGGCAGCAGGCGCAGGCTGTAGCGGATGCCCTTGCGGGTGAAGCTCAATAGCTTCGGTCCGAAGCCCACGGCAAATTCAACAATGCCGATGCCGCACAGGCGGCCGACGATATAATGGCCGAACTCATGCACAACGGTAATAAAGCCCAGGATGAGCAGGGCCAGAAGGATATACAGGATATTGGACATGGAAACAGTTTAAAGCCTCCGGATAAAAACATTTGCGCAGGCGCGGGCGTCCGCGTCGGCCTGATAGACGTCTGCAATGCAGGAAATTTTGCGCTGAGGCACCTTGTTCAGGGCATCCTTCAGGATTTCCGGGATGCGGCCGAAGGTGATGGCGCCCTTCAGGAAGGCCGCCACAGCTTCTTCGTTGGCGCCGTTGAGGATGATGGGCATGGCGCCGCCGGCTTTCAGTGCATCAACGGCATAGCCCAGGGAGGGGAAGCGGTCGAGGTCCGGCTCCGCGAAGGTCAGCTGGCCGATCTGAGCGAAGTCCAATCTCTTTGCCTCGTAGGGCAGGCGCTCGGGATAGCTCATGGCGTAGCCGATGGGGCCGCGCATATCCGGGCAGCCCAGCTGGGCCAGCACCGCGCCGTCCTCAAACTCCACCATGGAGTGGATGATGCTCTGGGGATGCACCGCCACACGAATCTTTTCCGCGGGCAGAGAAAACAGATGATGGGCTTCGATAATTTCAAGGCCCTTGTTGACCATGGTCGCGCAGTCCACGGTGATCTTGCGGCCCATGTTCCAGGTGGGATGCTGGAGCACCTGGTCGACGGTTGCGCTGTCGATTCTCTCCTTTTCCCAGGTGCGCAGCGCGCCGCCGCTGGCGGTCAGGATGATGCTGTGCACAGGATTGCCCTGGGCGGCCTGCAGGCACTGGAAGATGGCGGAATGCTCGCTGTCCACGGGCAGCATGGGCTTGCCGAGGCGGCGGGCCTTCTCCATCACCAGATCGCCGCCGGTCACCAGCGCTTCCTTGTTGGCCAGCAGCACCTGGTCGCAGACGTCCAGGGCGGTCCAAACGGCGTCAAGCCCTGCGATGCCGGTGATGGCGCACAGGGCGGCGTTGGGCTTTGCAGCTTTGAGCACTTCCACGGAACAGTCCGGGCCGAAGTGCCAGTCGCAGAATTTCAAATCCTCCGGAATGGAATCCGGCTGTTCCACCATGCCTGCGGCAGCGGGGCGGAATTCGCGCACCAGTTCGAACAGCTTTTCCTTGGAGCTGTTGGCGGTGAGGCAGGCGGCGGAGTATTTTTCTGGATAGCGGCGCACCAGGTCCAGGGCCTGGCTGCCGATGGAGCCGGTGGCTCCCAGTACTGCAAGTGTTTTCATTTTGGTTTCCTTTTATCCAAGTCCGGCGATTTTGAAGAAGATATAGCAGGCTGCGCCGCAGAAGAGCACGCCGTCCATGCGGTCCATGATGCCGCCGTGGCCGGGCAGGAGCTTGCCGAAATCCTTCACGCCGCAGTGGCGCTTGATCATGGAAGCAGTCAGGTCGCCGATCTGGGAAAGTCCGCCGGCGACAAGGCCCAGGATGGCCAGGGTCCACACGGGGGGCAGGTTCTCAATGCCGACCAGCAGGGCGGGATTCCAGCCCAGCAGGAAGCGCACGATGGCAGGCGCGGCCATGGAGAACAGGGTGCTGGCGATCAGGCCGCCGATGGAACCTTCGATGGTCTTCTTGGGGCTCAGCTCGGGGGCCAGCTTGTGCTTGCCGAAGGACAGGCCGGCGATCAGGGCGAATACATCGTTGATGGAGGCGGAGAAGATTGCCAATACCAGCGCAACAACCACCACGCCGCGGCTCTCCAGGTGCAATAGATCCATCAGCAGCATGTAGAAGATGCCCGGATACAGCATGGGGAACACGGTGGCCATCAGGCTCTCCACGGCGATCTTGCCGCGGAAAACAAGGCGCGCCATGGCCGCCATCACGCCGATGGCCAGCGCGATCGTGGACAGATTCATGCTGTTGGGCGCATAAAAGGAAACGCATTCGGCGGCGATGGTCAGGCCGCAGAACACATAGCCCGCCCAGCGCACGGGTTCGATGCCCGTATTGCGAATCGCCTTATACATTTCCATGGTGCTGATGACCAGCATGGCGGACAGCAGCGCCAGCATCGTCCAGCCGCCCAGAATGATACCGGCCAGCAGGAGTATGGTGAACCAGGCGCCGGTGATAACCCGATTGATCAATTTTCTACCTCCGTTTGGGTCGGGGTCTTCACGCCGCCGAAACGACGGTCGCGGGATGCGTATTCACGCAGGTTTTTCAGATAGCAGGCGCGGTCATAGTCCGGCCAGAGGGTGTTGTCAAACACCATTTCCGCATAGGCGGTCTGCCAGGGCAGGAAGTTAGAGGTGCGCTTTTCGCCGCTGGTGCGGATCAGCAGGTCCACCGGCGGCAGGTCGTGGGTATAGAGCTCATCCTCAAACATCTCCTTGGTGATTTCGCCCACGGCAAATTCACCCGCAGCCACCTTCTGGGCCAGGGACTGTGCGGCGCGCAGGATCTCCGCCTGTCCGCCGTAGTTGAGGGCGATATTGAGCTTCAGGCCTTCATTATTTTTGGTGCGCTCCATGGCGTTCTGAACGGCTTCACGCTGTGCATCCGGCAGCCCGTCGATATCGCCCAGGATGCGGATGCATACGTTCTTTTCGTCCAGCTCGTCGATTTCGGAAGCGAAATACTTCAGAAGCAGGCTCATCAGCGCGCCCACTTCCTCCTTGGAGCGGGCCCAGTTCTCCGTGGAGAAGGCATAGATGCTCAGGGCCTTGATTCCCCATTCGTCACTGGCGCGGATGATGTCGCGCAGGGCCTCGGTGCCTGCGGCATGACCGGCGGAGCGGGGGAGGCCCCGGTTCTGCGCCCAGCGGCCGTTGCCATCCATGATGATGGCTACGTGGGCGGGCATATGATCCGGCGGCAGCTGCAATTCCGGTGCGGAGGTCACGGGCGTGACGGTGATATACCTGGGCTGCTGGCGCGTGATTTTACGCAGGAGGGCTGAGAGCTTTTCAGTAAACATCTTTGAACTCCTTTACGGATATAAACGATGTGGGCAGCCCAAACAAGCTGCCCACAGGCTATACGGCTCAAATGGATTCCAGGGCGGGAAACCTTATGTCGATCGCGGGGCGATCAGACCTCCATGATTTCCTTTTCCTTGGCTGCGCCAACCTTTTCGATCAGCTCGATCTTGGCGTCGGTCAGCTTCTGCAGCTCCTTCTCGGCGAGCTTCTGATCGTCCTCAGTGATCTGAGAATCCTTCTTCAGCTTCTTCACGCCTTCCATTGCATCGCGGCGGATGGAACGGATGGCAACCTTGCCCTCTTCGATGCGCTTTTTCACCTGCTTGCACAGGTCCTTGCGGCGCTCGGCGGTCAGCTCCGGAACCAGCAGGCGGATAACCTTGCCGTCGTTGGAGGGGTTGATGCCGATGTCGCTCTTCTGAATGGCCTTCTCGATGGGGGTGATCATGCTGGGCTCCCAGGGAGCGATCACCAGCAGGCGCGGTTCGGGAGAGGAGATGTTGCCCACCTGGTTCAGGGCGGTGGGGGAGCCATAGTAATCTACAGTGATCTTATCCAGAATCTGGGGATTGGCGCGGCCGGCGCGCAGTGTGGCCAGATCCTTCTGAATGACGGCGATGGTCTTTTCCATCTTTTCGCCGGTGGTCTTGATGATCTCCTTATACATGGTGGTACCTCCAAAATTGAATGCGCATAGAACGCTTGTTTTCTACCCTCTATTGTACATGTTTTAGGGAAAAATGGCAAGAGGAAAATTTACATGGGACGTCAATAGCGCAGGGTGAATACCAGCACCGCGGCGAACTCTATAAGGGCCAGACCGCACATCGCCAGGCAGGCGATGGCGCGCTTGCTGCGCTTTCTGCGGCGCAGGCGCTGGACGCCCCGCCAGATGCCCACAAGGCTGAATATAGGCGCGATCGCCATGAAGAAGACGCCCACAAGCTTTCCGAACCCGGACTCCATGGAGCCGGGTACCAGCAGCGCCAGGAAGGCGTTGACCACAAACAGAATCAGATAGCAGGGGATGGGCAGAAGCAGGCTCACCACGCCATGCATCATCAGTGGAAACACACTTCTTCTCTTCTTCATGCCTTGCACCTCCGGTATGATACAATTTTATCATAAACCCAGTATGAAAAACAATGCGAAAAAAGAAGAAATAACCAACCAAATCTGCATTTGCCGCGTCTAACAGGTGTACCGGTACAAAGGAGTGATGAAATGACCAAGGCAGAATTCGCGCAGCGGGTGCGCTTGCTGGAGCGCCGGCTCTACCGCGTTTCGCGCACCATGCTGTCCATAAATGCGGACTGCGAGGACGCGGTGCAGGAGGCCCTGCTCAAGGCCTGGGCGCGGCTGGATACGCTGAGGGAGGAGAAATATTTCGAAACCTGGCTGGTGCGCATCCTGATCAACGAGTGCAAGACCATCTGGCGCAGGAAACCCTGGCTGGAAACGGAGCTGCCGGAGAATATGAACGTTGCGTCCACGGAGGAACACAGGCTGTTTGAAACGCTGATGATCCTGCCGAAGAAGCAGCGCGTCACCTTGGAACTCCACTATATCGAAGGCTATAAAACCCGGGAAATTGCGGGCATGCTGGGCATACCGGAAAGCACGGTAAAATGGCGCCTGGCCCAGGGCCGCAAGACACTCAAACGCGAACTCGGAGAGGAGGCACATGCATGAGGCCGATGATCAATTTTTTCCCGGAAACCCCGGCAGGCTTCCATCTCCGGGTGGAAGAAACCCTGACGGGTCTGGAGGAAAATGATATGAAAAATGTGAAAGTATACAGCAGGCGTGTGATCGCGCTGGCCATTGCTGCGATAATCTTCATCTTTGCCGCCACGGCAGTGGCCGTGGTGCAGGGCGATGCGCTCAGAAGCAAGATGACCGCTTCCGGCGGCGATGAATTTGCCGCCATGGTGCAGGATGTGCACGTTGCTGATGGCAACGATGATTTCAGCTTCACCATCGATGAAATCCTGTGGCAGGGAGAGGATATGTATGTTTCCTATACGGCGAGCGTGCCGGAGGATGGAAACGTATACCTGTTCAGCCCTTATGAAGTGCGGATGAGCGGAAGCGGCATCGAACATGGAAGAGACGTCTGCCACAACGGCCTGGATGCGGAATTCTTCACCTGCCTGTACGCATTGGGCGGGGAGTACGGCAGCAGCGTCTCCCAGATCATGAAGCTGCGGGTGGAAGATGCGCAAACGAGCGGCAAGTTCGACTGCAAGTGCGTTTTCATGAAGACGGACCGGCCCCTTGAAAAGCTGGACAGCGAAAGCTACCATGCATTGCTTACGGAACCGGATGCACAGGGCAATGCAAACCAGCTGATGAAGAGTGCAAACGTGCTCTATTACTTCGATACCACTGTGGAAGGCGATCCCGTTCCGGTGGTCTATCTGTTCCAGTATCCGGAGGTGCGGGCGCTTATCGATGCGGATGAAAACAGCAGGGTAACGCCGCAGAAGCTGGAAGAAACGGGCATTGCAAAAATGGTTGGCATGCAGGAAATCTCCATCGACGTGCAGGAATCCGAGGGAGCAGCGCCCGTCTACAATGACGCCGAACAGCGCACTTTCGATATGGGCGATTATTCCCTCGAGCTCACCGAATTGTACATCTCGCACTTTGAAACCCGCTTTGCAGCCGTAATCCGCAAGCCGGATGGCATCGCGGATGAATGGACCCCGGACGAGCCTTACGGCCAGTACTACAGCCTGTGCAACGCAGACGGCAGCGAGTTCGGCACGGAGACCAACTGGAGCATGGGCGGCGGCGAAAGCGTTGTGCTGAGCGGCGGCGAAAAGGTTTACCGCGTGGATGGCTTCAGCGAGGGCATTTATCCGCTCG
This sequence comes from Clostridia bacterium, assembly GCA_017938785.1. Next base: position 2,299 of record JAGBAU010000024.1, on the reverse strand, counting down.
AAAATCTGGAGGAAATCTATCTTGCTCCCGCCATCTTTGACGAGGAGAGCGGAGAATTCGTAAACTATGATATGACCCGCGCCATCAAGCTCAATCCCAGCTACAATCCCAGCCTCCCGGCGCCCACCCAGCAGCCCGATCCCGCCGAAACCGACGATCTTTCCAATTAAAAACCAAGCCCCGCGCATATGCGCGGGGCGTTACCAGGTTTTCTTTCTGGAGAGTCCAGAGAACCTCTTTCTTTTTTCTAAAAGAAAGAGGTTCTTTGGTTAGGCGTGTACCACGGTGCCGATGTCTTCGCCCTGGGCGACGCGGATGATGTTGTCCAGGTCGTCCATGTTGAACACGCGGATGCAAGGAATCTTCTGTTCCTTGCACAGCTGGAAGGCGGAGGCGTCCATGACCTTCAGGCCCTTGTCGATGGCTTCCTGGTAGCTGATGTCCCTGATCAGGTAGGCATTGGGGTCCTTGCGGGGGTCGGCGCTGTAAACGCCGTCCACGGTGGTGCCCTTGAACACAGCGTCAGCCTTCAGCTCGGCAGCGCGCAGGGAAGCGGCGGTATCGGTGGTGAAGAAGGGATTGCCGCTGCCGCCGGCGAGCAGCACGATGTGGCCCTCGTTCATCTTTTCGATGGCGCGGTCTGCGCGGTAGTGCTCGGCGAAGCGGGTCATCTCCTGGGGAGTGAACACGGTTGCCTTGCGGCCCAGGCGGATCAGTGCATCCTGCACGGCCAGGGCGTTGATGATGGTGGCCAGCATGCCCATCTGGTCGGCCTGAACGGGGTTCATCTCATCGGTGAAGCGGCCGCGCCAGATGTTGCCGCCGCCCATGACGACGCCAACCTGTACGCCCAGGTCGTGAAGCTTTGCGATGGCAGCTGCGGCACGGTCCACGCGCTCAGCGTTGAAGGTGAGGGATGCGCTCTTGTCGGCGGGGATCTGTTCGGGGGCCAGGGTTTCGCCGCTGAGTTTGAGAACGATACGCTTGTAAGTCATGTTTTTCTCTCCTTCGTTGGTGATGTGCTGTAAAAAAGGGAACGTTCAAAAACGTTCCCTTTGAAAAGTGCCAATTAGGCCTTCATCTTGGTCTGCTCAGCAACTTCTGCGGCCAGGTCGGTAACCTTCTTCTCGAGGCCGTCGCCCATCTTGTAGCGGGTGAAAGCAACGATCTTGGTGCCGGGGGCCTTGGTTTCGATCATCTTGCCAACCTTGGTCTCGCCGTCCTTAACGAAGACCTGCTCTACCAGGCAAACTTCCTCGTAGAACTTGTTGATGCGGCCCTGAACCATCTTCTCGATGATCTTCTCGGGCTTGCCTTCGTTGCGGGCCTGGGCTGCCAGGATTTCGGTTTCGTGCTGCAGGTGCTCGGGGTTGACCTGGTCACGGGTCACGTACTCGGGAGCAACGGGGGAAGCAGCAGCGATCTGCAGAGCAACGTCGTGCAGAACTTCAGCGACGGTGTCGTTCTTCTCGCCTTCGGCCAGAACCAGAACGCCAACCTTGCCGCCCATGTGGATGTAGGAATCTACAACGCCGTTTGCGCCGTCATAGCGGGCGAAGCGACGAACGGAGATCTTCTCACCGATCTTGGCGGTCTTTTCGGTAACCAGCTCGTTAACGGTCATGCCGGATTCATCGGCAACCTTAACTTCTGCCAGAGCTTCAACGTCAGCGGGATTGGCGACGCAGATGGTCTTGGCGATCAGGTTAACCATTTCCTTGAATTCGGGGGTGTTGGCAACGAAGTCGGTTTCGCAGTTGACTTCAACCAGAGCACCGGTGCCGCACTCTGCGCAGATGTAAGCGCCTACAACGCCTTCAGCAGCGATGCGGCTCTGCTTCTTAGCAGCCTTGGCCAGGCCCTTTTCGCGGAGATAGTCAATCGCCTTTTCGATGTCGCCTTCGCAAGCGGCCAGAGCCTTCTTGCAATCCATCATGCCACAACCGGTACGACCACGCAGGTCCATTACGACTTTTGCGGAAATTTCAGCCATTGTTGTAATCCTCCTAAAATTTGTGGGGAAGGGCTGTGCCCTTACGGAACGTATGCGGCAGACGAAACCGGCTGTCGCATACGGAAAATTCAATTATTCAGCAGCTTCAACTGCGGGAGCAGCTTCTTCAGTCTGCTCACCCTGCTTGCCTTCGAGAACGGCGTCAGCCAGCTTGCCGGCGATCAGCTTAACGGCGCGGATGGCGTCGTCGTTGCCGGGGATGACGTAGTCGATTTCGTCGGGATCGCAGTTGGTGTCAACGATAGCAACGATCGGGATGCCCAGGATGCGGGCTTCCTGAACGGC
>JAGBAU010000233.1 GCA_017938785.1 Clostridia bacterium | reverse complement strand
GCTTTGAGGAATTCAAGGTTCTGTGCGATAAGAAAAAGGACGTGACCGACGAGGATATCATCGCCATCGTGACCCATTCCTCCGTTGCCGACGATGAGGAAGCGGACGGCTATAAACTGGACTGGTTCGCCGTGCAGACCACCAGCATGACCGCCGCCACCAGCACCATCGCGCTGGAGAAGGACGGCGAAAAGTTCGAAGCCGTGTGCCTGGGCGATGGGCCCGTGGACGCAGCCTTCAGCGCCATCGACCAGATCGTGAAACCCGTGGAGCACACCTTCGAGCTCTACCGCATCAATTCCGTATCCGAAGGCAAGGACACCCTGGGCGAGGTGCATGTGAAGCTCATTGCCGGGAACCGCAGCTTCCAGGGCAGAGGCCTTTCCACCGACATCATTGAAGCCAGCATACTTGCCTACATCAGCGCCGGCAACAAGCTGCAGGCATGGACCGCAAAGCAGAAGGAGGCGTAAACCATGGGCATGACCATGACGCAGAAGATTCTTGCCGCACACGCAGGTCTGGAATCGGTAAAGGCCGGAGATTTGATCGAAGCCAAGCTGGATCTGGTGCTGGGCAACGACGTGACCACCCCGGTAGCCGTGGATGTATTCGATAAGGCCGGTTTCACCAAGGTGTTCGACAAGGATAAGATCGCCATCGTGCTCGACCACTACACCCCCTGCAAGGACATCAAATCCGCCCAGCTGTGCAAGACGGCCCGGGATTTTGCCCATCGTTTCAGCATCACCCACTTCTACGATGTGGGGCAGGTAGGCATCGAGCACGCGCTGCTACCGGAAAAGGGCATTGTTGCCCCGGGTGAGCTGATCATCGGCGCGGACAGCCACACCTGCACCTACGGCGCGCTGGGCGCATTCTCCACCGGCGTGGGCTCCACCGATATGGCCGCGGGCATGGCGGCGGGGGAGAACTGGTTCAAGGTTCCCCCGGCCATCAAGGTTGTGCTCACGGGCAAGCTGAACAAGTGGGTCAGCGGCAAGGACGTGATCCTGCACCTGATCGGTAAGATCGGTGTGGACGGCGCGCTGTATAAGTCGCTGGAATTCACCGGCGAGGGCGTATCCGAACTCTCCATGGACGACCGCTTCACCATCGCCAATATGGCCATCGAGGCCGGCGGCAAGAACGGCATCTTCCCGGTGGACGAAAAGACCCTGGAATATGTAAATGGCCGCGTCAATCGCGAATTCAAGGTGTACGAGGCCGACCCCGATGCGGAATACGAATTCACGGTGGAGATTGATCTTTCCACCCTGGAACCCACCGTGGCGCTTCCGCACCTGCCCGGCAACACCACCACAGCAAAAGCCGTTTCCGGCCTGAAGATCGACCAGGTGGTGATCGGCTCCTGCACCAACGGACGCATTTCCGACCTGCGCATCGCAGCCAAAATTCTCAAGGGCCGTAAGGTTGCCGATGGCATCCGCTGCATCGTGATCCCCGCCACCCAGCAGATTTACATGGATTGCCTGAACGAAGGCCTTGCACAGACCTTCATCGAAGCCGGCTGCGCCCTGTCCACGCCCACCTGCGGGCCGTGCCTGGGCGGACACATGGGCTGCATGTGCGAAGGCGAGCGCGCCGTGACCACCACCAACCGCAACTTCGTGGGCCGCATGGGCCATGTGAAGAGCGAAGTCATCCTGGCCAGCCCCGCCGTTGCCGCCGCTTCCGCGGTGAAGGGCTGCGTGGCCACGCCCGATGAACTGGACTGAGGAGGGAAAGAATATGTATACCGGAAAGGTTTTCAAATACGGCGATAATGTGGATACCGACGTCATCATCCCCGCACGCTACCTGAACGCGCCCTCCCCGGAGGAGCTGTCCAGGCACTGCATGGAGGACATCGATGCATCCTTTGCGGCCACCGTGCAGCCGGGCGATATCATCGTGGGCGGCGCAAACTTCGGCTGCGGTTCTTCCCGTGAGCACGCGCCCATCGCCATCCGCGCCTGCGGCGTGAGGTGCGTCATCGCCGCCAGCTTCGCCCGCATCTTTTACCGCAATTCCATCAATATCGGCTTTCCCATTCTGGAATGCCCGGAAGCCGCCGCAGCCATCCGGAACGGTGATCAGGTGTCCGTGGATTTCGATTCCGGCCTGATCCGGGATGAAACCACCGGGCAGGAATTCCATGCAGCCGCACTGCCGCCCTTCATCGGCAGGATCGTGGAAAACGGCGGGCTGCTGCCCTACCTGAAGGCAAGGCTGGAAAAGGAGGATGCATGATATGACTTACAACATCGCATTGGTCAAGGGCGACGGCATCGGTCCGGAGATCGTATCCGCAGCGGTGCAGGTGCTTGAAAAGGTGGGCGAGAAGTACGGCCATACCTTCAAATTCACGGAATACCTGGCCGGCGGCGCAGCCATTGATGAAACCGGATTTCCCCTGCCGGAAGAGACAGTCGAAGGCTGCCTGAAGAGCGACAGCGTGCCCACCACCCCGGCAGAAGATATGCGCGTGTTCAGGGCTGCCGTTGAGTATCTGTCTGCCAATCCGGACTGCTGCCGCCAGGCATTGAAAGAGGCCTTCGACTATTCCCGAGTCAAGCTCACCATGTCCGGAGCTCTTCCTGAGGGTACGACCACGGAATCTCTGCGTGGCACATTCAACGAATCTGCCGCCACCCCCGTGCAGAAGCCCGAACTGAAGGCCGCCCGCCCCTTTGTCTATGACCACATCGGCAAACCCGGGCAGATTGTAAAGCAAGAGTACATTGAGGATTTGGGCGTAACCACGCTGACCCTCTCCAACGGTATTCGCGTGAACCTCAAGCCGGTGGACTTCCGCAAAGGTGGTCTTACTGTAAGCGCCGCTATCGATGGCGGCAGCATGCACATGCCAGATC
>JAGBAU010000023.1 GCA_017938785.1 Clostridia bacterium | reverse complement strand
TGTCCGCCAGCGCCATCCTGTACATCGCCGCATTCACCGGCATCCTGGGCGATGTGCTGGGCAAGGTCTATACCTTCGTCCTCAACGGCATCGGCGCAGGCGCACAGTTCCTGTTTACCCTGATCGGCCTGCTCTAAAAGGAGGCGCCCATGCCTTATATCGTATCCCTGAAACAGTTCGACGGCCCCCTCGACCTGCTGCTGACCCTGATTTCCAACGCCAAGCTGGACATACAGGATATCTTCGTCAGCGAAATCACCGAACAGTATCTGGAATCCATGAAACTGGTGGATGAACTGGATATGGATTCTGCCAGCGAATTTTTGCAGATGGCAGCCACCCTGCTGGAGATCAAATCCCGCGCCATGCTGCCCAAACCGCCCAAGCCCGAGGAGGAAGGCGCGCTTTCGCCGGAGGAGGAACTGATCCGACAGCTGACGGAATACAAGCAGTTCAAAGAGATTTCCGCCCGCATGCACCAGCTGGAGGAGGACGCCCGTTCCCTCATGACCAAGCTGCCGGAGGAATATCCCCTGCCCCCGCCGAATATCGAAATCACCGGACTCACCCTGGAAAAGCTGGCCAAAGCCTTCCAGAAGGTGCTGGAGCGCGCAGAAGCCGCCGAACGGAATGAAAACATGGCCAGCCGCGAAATCCGCCGCGACAGCTTCACCGTAGCCGGATGTATGGCCTTCATCTCCAAGCGTCTGCGCCGGGGCAGCTTCCGCTTCGTGGAGCTGTTTGAGGAAAACTACAGCCGCGAGGAAGTGATCACCATGTTCCTGGCGGTGCTGGAGATGGCCCGTCTGAGCCGCGTACACGTGGAACAGGCCGGCGCTTACGGTGAAATTTATTTAAGCGCCTGATTTCGGGAACAAAAACTCCTTTTTCCGCATCTAAGAAACAGAAATACAGAATTTGGAGGATCGGAACTATGAAGCGCTTTATTGCAGCACTGCTGTCCGTGATGCTTTGCCTCTCTTTCCTCAGCATCGGAGGCAGCGCATTTGCAGCGGAGAGGGTCAGCGCACGCACGCCTCTGGCCGGTTCCGCCTGGGCAAAGATTTCCAACATTGAAATTGCCGCAGCCCACATCAACGGCATGGTCGTACCCTACGGCACAGAGTTTTCCTTCAACAATACCGTCGGCCCCCGCACCAAGGCCTATGGCTACCAGTCGGCGCTGAACGGCCGCGGCGTGAAGGTCACCGGCGGCGGCGTAGCACAGGCGGCCACCACCCTGTACCTGGCCCTGTGCCAGCTGAACCAGGAGATCGAATTCACCGAGAAGAAGACCTACGGCTCCCGCTTCCGGGACAACTACGTTTCCAATGCCAACGACGCCATTCTGGTGGATTACTCCTCCGGCACGGACTTCTCCTTCGTGAACTGGGGCGATGACCTCACCATCGAAATGTGGACCACGGATTCCTACCTCTACTGTGCTGTAACCGCAGGTGCCGAGGAACAGGAGCCCATCCTGCAGTGGATGCCCATGGTTCCCCTGACCCCTGCCCAGCAACGCCGTCCCATCGCCAGTGCTTCCCTGTGGATTGACGGTACCGACGAGCTGCGCAACAACATCCTGCTGGCCGCAGGCAGCATCAACGATACCATTTTGCAGAACGGAGACATGTTCTCCTTCAACGATTCCGTAGGTCCCCGCGTGGAAAAGTACGGCTACAAATCAGCCCTGAACGGCCGCGGCGTGAAGGTCACCGGCGGCGGCGTGGCGCAGGTGGCCAGCGTCATCTGGCTGGCGGTCAAGAACCTGGATGAGGTCGCCATCGTGGAAAAATCCACCTACGGCAGCCGCTACAACCAGAACTACGTTTCCAGTTCCAACGATGCCATCCTGACCGATTACAGCGGCGGAACGGACTTCTCCTTCCGCAATACGGGCCTGAGCCCACTCACCATTTCCACCTATGTATCGGGGGATATGCTGTTCTGCGATATCTATCAAAACTGATTGAACCCGCAAAAGGGGGATGATCCAAAGATCATCCCCCTTTCAATTTCCACAGCTTTTTGATTCATTTATGAACGAATTTTAAACATTGCTCTTAAGTCATACCCGGGTCATTGAGATTAAAATCCGCTTGTGTTATAATCGGCTTCAGGCGCGGATTTTACCCGCACATCAGAATTGGAGGGACACTCAAATGAAAAAGATTCTGTGCATCTGCATCGCCCTGGTACTTTCCCTGGGCTGCATGTGTGCTATGGCCGAAGAAGACCTTCAGGCCCAGCTGGACGCCGCCAACGCAAAGATCGCTGAGCTGCAGGCCCAGGTGGACGCCTATTATCCCTACTACGCCGCACAGGTTTTGGCAACCTACGGCGAGGACGGCGTGATCTGGCTGAAGGACATCCAGGCCGAGTACGACGCTGTTGCCGCACAGTATGCCAGCTATGGTATGGATCTGGCCGCTTACGGCATGGAAGAATTCGTGAAGAAGGACCTGATCACCACCGCCGTTGAAAACGCCGTGATCCTGGCCAAGGCCGAGGAACTGGGCCTGATGGACTACAGTGAGGAAGCCCTGGCTGAATTCGAAGCCTCCGCCGCTGAAATGGCCGAGCAGTACAACCAGTCCTACATGTCCTACTTCTATCCGGACGCAGAGGAAGTCACCGAGGAAATGCAGGCCGAGGCAGATGCCTATTGGGCAGCCAACGGCATGAGCCAT
>JAGBAU010000022.1 GCA_017938785.1 Clostridia bacterium | reverse complement strand
TCTGGCTCATGATCATGCCGGGGCGGTATTCCAGTTCGCCGGTTTTGAAGTTCGCAATGGAAAAGCCGGTGATATCGCTGGGCGTGATATCCGGGGTGAACTGGATGCGCTTGAAGGAGCAGTCCAGGGAGCGGGCCAGGGCGCTGGCCAGGGTGGTCTTGCCCACGCCGGGAACGTCCTCGATGAGCACATGGCCGCGGCAGAGCACCGCGATCATCAAAAGCTCTATGGCGCTCTCCTTGCCCACGATAACCTTGCCCACATTCTGCTTCAACAACTGCGCAAAGCGCTGCGTAACCTGCATATGAATTGATCTCCTTTGGAAGTGTTCACGTATTTTAGACGGTGCGGACGGGCTTTTCGGTTCCAGAAAAGGGAAAATGCGCCCAATACACCCAATATACCGATGTTAGTATAGCGATTTTTCCATTGAAATACAAGAAAATCCCCACAAGGCCGGGCATTTGTGCTATAATATTCACTGGAAAGTCGCAATTCAACTTGTTTTTCGAAGGGAGGCGCCCTGTATGCTCAGATTGATTTCCCCGGAGGATATGCTTTCCTCGGAGAAGCATTACTTTGAAACCTCGGGCGTTCCTTCCATAAAGGTGATGGAGCGTGCGGCGCAGGCTCTTGCAGACGCCGCCCTCACCCGCTTCCCGGAAGCGAGAACCATATACATCGCCTGCGGCCCCGGCGGCAACGGAGGAGACGGCTACGCCTGCGCCCGTCTACTCAAGGCGAAGGGCAAAGAATGCATCATTTATGCCTCCGCCCCGGCAAAATCCCCCGACGCCATCGAAAATGCCCGGCGCGCAGCGGAATGCGGAATTGAAATCCTAGTCGGCGAATTGCCGACAGAAGCGCCGGATCTTTGGATCGACTGCATCTACGGCACGGGCCTGTCCCGTGCGCCGGAGGGGTTCGCCCTGGATCTGCTCTGCAGAATCCACTATGACCATTTCAAGGGAAGCGGCGCCATCGCCTGCGATATTCCTTCCGGCCTGAACGGAAGGACCGGCGAGGCCTATCCCGGCTGCATCATTGCAGACGTGACCGTAACCTTCCAGCTGCCCAAGTATGGGCTGTATCTGGCGGACGGGCTGGATATGTGCGGCGAAATCATCGCTGCCGACGTAGGCTTCCCGGCGGAAATCTTTCCGGAGGAAAACATCTGCCGCATCCTGCCCGGGGATCTTCGCTGCCTCATTCCCCGGCGCAGGCGCAACATTCACAAGGGAAGCTGCGGACACCTGCTGATCATTGCCGGCAGCGTGGGCATGGCAGGCGCTGCCGCACTGTGCGCCAAAGCGGCGCTGCGCAGCGGCGTGGGATTGATCACCATCGCCTGCCCGGAGAGCATCGTACCTATCCTGCAAATCCATGCGCCCTGCGCCATGTGCCTTCCCCTGTCTGAAAAAGATGGGGCCATCTGCGCAGATGCGCTGCCTGCTGTAACTGAAGCCCTGAAGGGCAAGAGCGCCGTGGCCATTGGTCCCGGGCTCAGCCGCAGGGCAGTACCCGAAATCGTTCAGGCAGTGCTGGAAAGCGGCCTGCCCGCCGTGATCGATGCGGATGCGCTGAACATCATCTCCGAAAATGAGGAACTGAAGAAGCTGCTGAAGTTCCATCACATAATCACACCCCATCCCGGCGAAGCCGCACGGCTGCTGGGATATCCGTGCAGCGATCCCATTGCCGATACCCAGGCCCTTGCCGCATTGGGTGCAAGCGCCGTATTGAAGGGCGCAAGCCGGGTGATCTGCGGCAGGAACAGCTGCATGGTTTCCTCATCCGGCGCAAACGGCATGGCCCGCGGCGGCAGCGGGGATGTGCTCACGGGCCTGCTGGGTGGATTGCTCGCCGCATCGAAGGCCCAGCTGCCTGCCCTTGAGGTTATGGCCGCCTTCATTGCCGCCGTCGCCTGTGAAATCCACGGTCTGGCGGGCGAACTGGCGCAGGAAAAGTACGGTTCCTACGCCATGAACTCCGCCGACATCATCGATTTCCTGCCGGAGGTGTTCAAGAAGTATGTGGACTGAACCCTCTCCCATGCAGGCCATGCGCGAAGCGATCCTGCCCCACCTTCCGCCGAAGGCCTTCCTGAAGCGCGACCGCGGTGAGGGCCTGCTGGTAACCAACGCGCCCGTATTTGACCCGGATCTCAACAACATCCCCGGCTTTATTTTGGAAAGCCAGGGCTCCATCCTGCGCATCCTGCCGGATGGAAGCTGGCTCGTCCGGCTGGAGCAGCAATTCCCCGAACCGCCGGATCATTTCAGTAGGACGCTGCTGCGCTTCCGGGGCATGCAGCCCGACCGGGACAGTCTGCGTATCTTCGTCCAGGGCGCAAAGCTGCTGGACGGGGGCTATACGCCCACGCCCGCTGAAATTGCCGCCTACGACCGGGCACTCCGGCAGCGCTGCGCCGAAGCCCTGCGGGGCGTAGCCTGCGGCGGCGGACTGTATGCATCCGCCATCCTTCTTGCAAAAATCAACATTCTACACAAAGGAGAATGACTATCATGAAGATCAAGTATTTCGGCCATTCCTGCTTCTCCCTGAGCTACGAAAGCGGCCCCGTACTGGTGACCGATCCCTTCGACGAGAGCGTAACCTACCCGCCCTGCACCATCGCCTGCGACGCAGCACTGGTGAGCCATGACCACTTCGATCACAATCACATCCAGTCCCTCTCCGGCGAATTTGAAGTCATCAAGACCGCCGGCGAGCACGAGGTGAAGGGCGTGAAGATCACCGCCACCCACTCCTACCACGATCCGGAAAAGGGCGCCCTGCGCGGCGAAAACCTGCTGATGCGCGTGGAAGGCGAGGGCCTGTCCATCGCCCACCTCGGCGACCTGGGTCACATGCCCAACGAGGAGCAGAAGGCAGCCCTGCAGAACCTGGATATCCTGATGCTGCCCATCGGCGGCACCTACACCATCGATACGCCCCAGGCTGAGGCGCTGATTGCAGAGCTCAAGCCCCGCCGCGTCATCGCCATGCACTTCAAGACCGACGCATACGAAATCAACATTTCCACCTGCGACGCCTTCGCCGCGGACATGAAGGCCGCATTCATGCCCAATGAGATCGAAATCACCAGGGAAAACCTGATGACCCTCCCTGAGGTCATGATCCTGAATTACAAGTAAAAGAGGTAACTGAATATGTTGAAGAGCAGCATCACCCGCGAACAGGCTTACGAGCTTCTGACCAAGTACAACAAGGAACCCTTCCACATCCAGCACGCTCTGACCGTTGAAGGCGTACTGCGCTGGTATGCCAACGAACTGGGCTACGGCGACGAGGTGGATTTCTGGGGCATCACCGGCCTATTGCACGACGTGGACTTTGAGGTCTATCCCGAAGAGCACTGCAAGAAGGCTCCCGAACTGCTGGCCGAGATCAACACCTCCGAAGAGATGGTGCATGCCATCGTCTGCCATGCGTACGGCCTCTGCTCCGATGTGGAACCCGTTCACCAGATGGAGAAGGTGCTCTTCGCCACCGATGAACTCACCGGCCTGATCGGCGCCGCTGCACGCATGCGCCCCAGCAAGAGCGTGAGCGATATGGAGCTTTCCAGCCTGAAGAAGAAGTTCAAGGACAAGAAGTTCGCCGCAGGCTGCAGCCGCGACGTGATCCGCCAGGGCGCAGAAATGCTGGGCTGGGAGCTGGATACCCTGCTCGACAAGACCATCCAGGCCATGCGCCCGGATGAAGCCGCCATTGCAGAAGCCGTGGCGAAGCTGGGATAAATTGTTACGCCCGGACAGCAATGCTGTCCGGACTTTTCGTACAAAACAGCGCAGGAAAAATCGGGAAATTTCCCTTCGGAAATGCTATTCTGAAACCACAACGAAGCAGGGAGGTTGCAGCATGAGCTGGATGGAACTGGTGGGCGCAGCGATTCAATACATCGAGGATCATATCACAGAGGAACTGAGCGTCGAAGCCATTGCGCGGCATGTGAGCGTATCCCCATTTTATTTCCAGAAGGGCTTCGCCATGCTGTGCGGCTTCACCCTGGGCGAATACATACGCAACCGCCGCCTGGCGCTGGCCGGAAACGACCTGGCCGCGGGGGATGAAAAGGTGATCGACATCGCCCTCAAATATGGCTACGATTCGCCGGACAGCTTCACCCGGGCATTCACCCGCTTCCACGGCATCACCCCGACCCAGGCACGCAGGGAGGGCGCTATGCTCAAATCCTTCGCTCCGTTGAAGATTCACTTTTCCCTGAAGGGAGGCTATCTCATGGACTATAAGATTGAAAAGAAGGAAGCGTTTACGGTGCTGGGCCGCAGTAAGGTTTTCCCCTACGAAGGCGCAAAGGATCAGGTTCCCGGCTTCTGGAACGAGCATTTTGCCGGCGGTTTTGGCAGCACGGTTTGCGGTACGTTCGGCATCTGCTTTGACGAGGAGATGGGCATGGACACCTTCGAATACCTCATTGCCGACCCCTGCGATCCTGCGAAGGAAGCTCCCGAAGGCTTCGTGGCGAAGACCATCCCCGCCTTTACCTGGGCAGTATTCCCCTGCCGCGGCCCCATGCCGGGCGCACTTCAGGATGCAAATACTGCAATCTATACCGAATGGCTGCCCGCCGCAGGCAACTACAAATTTGCCGCCGGATACTGCGTGGAGTTCTACGATAACCCGATGAACTATCCCAAGGGGACCCAGGATGAAAACTACTACTGCGAAATCTGGATTCCTGTACAACCCAAATAAGCTCATCAGCCGCCTGCGGGCGGCTGTTTTATTTCCCCAGGCCCTTGAACCGCACCCCTTTGTTTTGTATAATGAATGTATCAACCAAAGGAGAGCGAATTTATGCTTTACATGGGTATCGACGTCGGCACGCAGGGCGTACGCTGCGTGGTTTCGGATGAGCGCGGACAGATTGCCGCCGCCCATTCCGTGCCCTTTGCAACCCTGAACATTGCTCAGCATGAGGGCTGGTACGAGCAGTCTCCCAGGGATTGGATTGACGCAGCTGAGCAGGCCATCCTTGCCTGTACATCCGCCTTGCCCAATCCCCAGGCCATCATGGCTGTGTCCATCGACGGCACCAGCGGCACCATCGTTCCGCTGGATAAGGACATGAAGCCCCTCACCAATGGCATCATGTACAACGATCCCCGCGCCAAGGACCAGGCCGCACGCATCCACGCCGCCATGGGCCACATCGAGAAGAAGCTGGGCTACAAATTCGGCGCATCCTTCTCCCTGCCCCGCATCCTGTGGATTCACGATGAAATGCCCGAGGTCTACGAAAAGACCCGCGTGTTCGCCCACCAGGCGGACTACATCGCCGGCATGCTCTGCGGCGAGTTCGCCGTCTCCGATTACAGCAACGCCCTCAAGACCGGCTATGATCTGATCGACCAGAAGTGGCCCCAGGAATATTCCTCCGTTCTGGGCCTCGATCTTTCCAAATTCCCGAAGATCGTGGGCCCCGGCGCAGCCATCGCCCACATCACCGCAGCCGCATGTGAAAAGCTGGGCCTGCCGGAGCACGCCATTGTAGTGGGCGGTTCCACCGACGGCTATGCCTCCGCGCTGGCTGCAGGCGCAGTTGGTGCAGGCCGCTGGGCCAGCATCATCGGCACCACCTTCGTGCTGAAGGGCGTCACCGACAAGCTGATCATCGACCCCAACGGCTCCAGCTATTCCCACATGCTGCCCAGCGGCGAATGGATGCTGGGCGGCGCTGCCAACCTGGGCGGCCGCGTGCTCAACTTCGCCCGGGGCGACAAGAGCTTCGATGAGCTCAATGCCGCTTCCGAATCCCTCATCCCCACCGGCGTGCGCTGCTATCCGCTCACCGGCAAGGGCGAGCGCTTCCCCTTCGTGCATCCGGACTGCGAAGCCTTCTATGTGGGCGACGTGACCGGCGGCAAGCTCTATCCCGCCATCATGGAGGGCGTGGGCTTCGCCGAACGCATGGCCTTCGACCGCATGCAAAGCCTGGGCTGCCCCGTAGGTGATACCATCTACACCACCGGCGGCGCATGCAGAAGTGAACTGTGGCTGAAGATCCGCGCATCCATCCTGAACCGTCAGCTGATGGTGCCCGAGGTTGTGGATGCAGCCATGGGTTCTGCCCTGCTGGCAGCCTCCAACTACTTCGGCGGCCTGGAGAATACTGCTTCCCGCATGCTGCGCTACAAGCTGAGCGTAGAGCCCGACCCCGCACTGGCTGCCCGTTACCAGGATATCTACGCCAAATTCCGCGAGGACGTGAAAACGTTCTACGCTGTGGAGGTTTAAATGAGCATTTACAAGGACTGCGATATCCGCGGCATCTACGGACGCGAGCTCACCGCAGAGGATACCTACAAAATCGGCCGCGCGCTGGCCACCCTTTCCCCCGGCAAGATCCTGGTGGGCGGCGATGTGCGCCTGTCCACGCCCGAATTGAAGGATGCGCTGGTGAAGGGGCTGCTGGAATCCGGTGCAGAACTCACTGACCTGGGTACCATCCCGACTCCTGCGCTGTACTTCGCCCTGAAGCATTCCGACGCCGCAGCCGGCGCCACCGTCACCGCGTCCCACAACCCACCGGAGTACAACGGTGTGAAGTACATGATCGGCCACACCCCCGTGACCCGCGCCACCATGGATAAGCTCCAGGGCATCGTGGAGCGCGGCGCTTACGCCGATGTGCAGGGCAGCATCACTCCTCGAGATATTATCTCTGAATACATTGATTATCTCGCAAACCGCTTCCATGCGCCCCGGACGCTGCATGTGCTGGTAGACGCAGGCTGCGGCGCCATGAGCTATGCGGCTCCCGAAGCCTTCCGCCGCGCAGGCTACAAAGTGACCGAACTGAGCTGCAAGCCCGACGGCTCCTTCCCGGACCGTTCCCCCAACCCGGCGGATTACACCTGCCTGGGCAAGACCAGCGAAGCTGTGCGCGCATGTGGCGCGGATTTCGGCGTGGCCTTTGACGGCGACGGCGACCGTGCAGTGTTTCTCGATGAAACCGGCGCGCCCGTTCAGAACGAAAAATCCCTGGTGCTGTTCATTCGCTCTCTGTTGAAGGACAAACCCACTCCGGTTGTATATGACCAGAAATCCTCCTCCATCATCCGCGATGCAACGCTGGAAATGGGCGGTGTACCCATGCCTGAAAAGAGCGGCCATGCCTTCATCAAGAAGCGTTTCCTGGAAAACGGTGCCGCGCTGGCGGGCGAGGTGAGCGGCCACTTCTTCTTCGGTGAGCTGGGCTATGACGACGGTCTATTTGCGGCCCTGGTGATGGCGGAACTGATCGCTTCTTCTGATAAAAAACTCAGTGAAATGGTGCAGGGCATCGTATGCCCGCCCATCACCCCGGACATCCGCATCGCCTGCGCCTATGGCGACCAGCAGAGCTGGCTGGACAGGGTGGAAGCCGCCATGGAAAAGGCAGGCGCACAGATCAGCCACCTGGACGGCGTGCGGGCGGACTTCCCGGACTGCTGGATGCTGATGCGCAAATCCGTCACTGCGGAGCAGATCACCCTGCGCGCCGAGGCCCAGACCGAAGCCAAGCTTCAGGAACTGCTCGCAACCATCGCAGCCATTCTTCCCGAAAGCGCACACAGTCAAATTCACATTTGATTCCCCCAGAGACGGCTCCGCGCCGTCTCTTTTTCGTTCAAATTCCGCTAAATCTGGCAAATGGTATGACAAGTGACCGTTTTTGCTGGAAAACTAACATTTTTTATACTATAATGCAATCATGGGCGGTATATGGTTTTTCGGTTCTATAATCACCGCCGGAAAAGGATTTGCAATATGAATATCATCATCGTCGGCTGCGGAAAGATCGGCACCACCATCCTCTCCAGCCTGCTTGCAGAGGGACATGACATCGTGGCCGTGGATTCCAACCCCGAGGTCATCTCTGAAATTTCGAATATTTACGACAGCATGTACGTATGCGGCAACGGTACGGACTGTGACACCCTGTCGGAAGCCGGTGTGGAAAAGGCCGAGATGTTCGTGGCCGCCACGGGCTCGGACGAGCTGAACATGCTCTCCTGCTTCCTGGCCAAGCGCATGGGCGCCAAGCACACCATCGCCCGCATCCGCAATCCGGAATACAACGACAAGAGCCTGAGCTTCATGCGCCAGCAGCTGGATCTGGCCATGTCCTTCAATCCGGATCTCATCGCCGCGCAGGAGCTCTATCATGTGCTCAAGCTCCCCAGCGCGGTCAAGATCGAATACTTCTCCCGCCGCAACTTCGAAATGGTGGAGCTGATCGTGCGCGAGGATTCTCCCCTGTGCGGCGTACAGCTGATGGAGCTGCGCAAGAAGTATCAGCAGGCCAAATTCCTGATCTGTGCGGTGCAGCGCGGCAACGATGTCTGCATCCCGGACGGCTCCTTCCGACTGGAAAGCGGCGACCGCATTGAACTTACCGCATCTCCCTCGGAAATCCAGAAGCTCCTGCGCATGATGGGCCTGATGCAGAAGCAGGCCAGGAGCGTTATGATCCTCGGCGCCAGCCGCATGGGCTTTTACCTTGCCAAGATGCTGCTGGCCAGCGGCACCGGCGTCAAGATCATCGACAAGGACCGCCAGAAGTGCCAGGAGGTCAGCGAACAGCTGCCCGGCGCAGTGGTCATCTGCGGCGACGGCGCGCAGCAGGAAATCCTGCTGGAGGAAGGCCTGAAATCCATGGACGCCTTCGCATCCCTCACCGGTATGGATGAGGAAAACATCCTCATCTCCTTCTATGCCTCCAGCCAGGGCGTGCCGAAGGTCATCACCAAGGTCAACCGCGATGAACTGGAATTCATCGCCGAAAAGTTGGGTCTGGAGAGCCTGATTTCCGCCAAGAACATCTCCTCCAACGTGCTCTCCCGTTATGCGCGCGCGCTGGAAAACTCCCTGGGCAGCAACGTGGAAACCCTCTACAAGCTCATGGACGGCAAGGCAGAGGCCCTGGAATTCCGCGTGCAGGCCGATTTTAAGATGACAGGCGTGCCCCTCAAGGAAATGCGTCTGAAGTCCGGCATCCTCATTTCCGGCATCCTGCGCGGCCGCAGGGCCCTGATCCCTGCCGGTGATGATGAAATCCAGGTGGGCGACCGCGTTGTCGTTATGGCCGCCGGCCACCGCATCAACGATCTTTCGGATATACTCCAGGATTAAAGAAAGCTATGAATCGTAAAAAGATATTCAATATGGTGGGCTTAATGCTGGAAGCCGAAGCAGCTCTCATGCTGCTGCCCACTATATGTGCTGTAATTTACAACGAAAAATGTGTATGGTCACTGCTGATTTCAGCGGCCATTGCCTTTGCGGCGGGATTCATCCTGCGCCGCATCTGCCGCACGGATAACCATGTGATCTATGCCCGCGAAGGCTTTATCATGGTTTCCCTGACCTGGCTGGCCATGTCCGCTGTGGGTGCGCTGCCCTTCTTTATCAGCGGGGAAATTCCCTCCTATGTGGACGCCTTCTTCGAAACTGTAAGCGGCTTCACCACCACGGGCGCATCCATCCTGACAGACGTTGAGGCCATGAGCCATGGCCTGCTCTTCTGGCGCAGCTTCACCCACTGGGTGGGCGGCATGGGCATACTGGTATTCGTCATGGCCATCGTGGACGGCGCCAACGACCGTTCCATGCACATCCTGCGCGCGGAGATGCCCGGTCCGGTGGTAGGCAAGCTCCTGCCCCGTGCAAAGGATACCGCCAGCATCCTCTACAAGATCTATATCGGCATGACCCTGGTGGAAACCGTCCTGCTTCTCGCCGGCGGTATGCCGCTGTTTGAAAGCATCGTGCACGCCTTCGGCACTGCCGGTACCGGCGGCTTCGGCGTGAAGGCAGACAGCATTGCAGGCTACAGCCCGTACCTGCAGTGGGTGATTACGGTGTTCATGCTCCTGTTCGGCATCAACTTTAACCTGTATTACCTTCTGCTGATCCGCCGTTTCCGCGCAGCCGCGCAGAGCAGCGAATGCTGGTATTACCTGGGCATCGTGCTGGTGAGCGTCGGACTGATCACCGCCAACATCCTACCCATGTGTCAAACCTTCGGGGAGGCCCTGCGGCTTTCCGCCTTCCAGGTTTCCTCCATCATTACCACCACAGGCTATGCCACCACGGATTTCAACCTCTGGCCGGAATTCTCCAAGAGCATACTGCTGCTTCTGATGATGATAGGTGCCTGCGCAGGCTCCACCGGCGGCGGCCTGAAGGTATCCCGTGCGGTGATGCTGGTGAAGATGGTACGCAAGGAGGTTCGCCACCTGCTCCATCCCCGCTCCGTAAACACCGTCAAGTTCGAGGGAAAGGTTGTGGACGGCGCAACGCTCAAGAGCGTCAGCAGCTATTTTGCCGTGTACATGCTCTGCCTGCTGGCCACCTACCTGCTGCTCAGCCTGGACGCCTTCGGTATGGAAACCAACATGAGCGCCACCTTTGCCTGCTTCAACAACATTGGCCCGGGCTTTGCCGCGGTGGGCCCCACGGCCAGCTATGCAGGCTACAATATGTTCTCTAAACTTGTGCTCTCCCTGGCCATGCTGATGGGCAGATTGGAAATCTTCCCGTTACTTTTAACACTTTCTCCCACAACATGGGCCAAAAAGTGAGTTTAAAAAACGCGAAGCTTGTTTATGAATAATCATAAGCAAGCTTCAAATTTTTCCACCGAAAGGGAGTATCAGAATGTATAACGTGCGCAAAGTTACCGAAAAAATCACCTGGATCGGCGGCGAGGACCGTCGTCTGGCCTTGTTCGAGAGCGTATATCCCATTCCCAACGGCGTATCCTACAACAGCTATTTCATCGACGATGAAAAGACCCTGGTGATGGATACCGTGGACAAGTCCGTCAGCGGCCAGTTCTTTGAGAATCTGGAATACGTGCTGAACGGCCGGGATCTGGACTACCTCGTAGTCAACCACATGGAGCCAGACCATGCCGCCACCGTTGAAGAAACCGTGCGCCGCTATCCTAATGCCAAGATCATCTGCAACCGCAAGATTGAAACCATGCTGCGCCAGTACTTCCGCTTCGAAACCGAGGAACGCGTGCAGGTAGTTCAGGAGGGCGATGTGCTCTCCACGGGCGCAATGACCTTCACCTTCGTGATGGCTCCCATGGTACACTGGCCCGAGGTCATGATGACCTACGAAATCACCGGCAAGATCCTCTTCTCCGCCGACGCCTTCGGCACCTTCGGTGCGCTGAACGGCTGCATTTTCGCAGACCAGGTAGATTTCGAGCGTGACTACATGGACGACGCCCGCCGCTACTACACCAACATCGTCGGCAAGTACGGCACCCAGGTGCAGGCGGTTCTCAAAAAGGCAGCTACCATCGAAATCGATATGATCTGCCCCCTGCACGGCTTCGTATG
Organism: Clostridia bacterium; assembly: GCA_017938785.1. Next base: position 9,155 of record JAGBAU010000022.1, on the reverse strand, counting down.
GCGCAAGAACCTGGGCGATTTCATCCAGAAGTATGTGCTTTGGAGCAGCTATCGTCCCGAGGAAAACGGCGTTCTGCTGGCTTACGCATCCGTCTACGGCGGCACCGAAAATGCAGCACATATCCTGGCCACCAAGCTAGTTGAGCGCGGCATCAAGGTGAAGATGTACGATGTATCGGTCACCCATCCCTCCTACATCGTATCCGAAGCCTTCCGCTACAGCCATTTGGTGCTGGCTTCTACCACCTACAACGCAGGCATCTTCGTGAACATGGAAAACCTGGTGCACGATATCGCCAACCACAACCTGCAGAATCGCACCGTTGCCCTGATCGAAAACGGCAGCTGGGCGCCCACCGCCGCAGGCCTGATGCGCAAGGCGCTCTCCGGCCTGAAGGGCACCGAGTTCATCGAGGTTCCCATGACCATCATGTCCAGCCTGAAGGAAAATCAGCTGGCCGATCTGGATGCACTGGCCCAGGCCATCGCCGATTCCATGCCGGAAGAGGCCCCCGTATGCACCCCCGCCAGCACCCTGGTGGACCCCAACGCCATGTTCAAGCTCAGCTACGGCCTGTATGTGATCTCCGCTGAGGAAGGCGGCAAGCACAACGGCTGCATCATCAACACCGCTGTACAGCTCACCGATACCCCCAGGCGCTTCACCGTGGCCGTGAACAAGGCAAACCTCACCCACGATATGATCCTCAAAACCCGCCGCTTCAACCTGTCTGTGCTCACCACCTCTGCGCCCTTCGCCCTGTTCCAGCACTTCGGCTTCAACAGCGGCCGCGATATGGAGAAGTTCAACGGCAAGTATGCAGTGCGCACCAGTGAGAACGGCCTGACCTACCTCACCCAGCACACCAACGCCTTCATCTCCGGCAAGGTGATCGACGCCCTGGACTACGGCACCCACACCCTGTTCGTGGCGGAAGTGACCCAGGCTCAGGTACTCAACGGTGAACCCAGCGTCACCTACAGCTACTACTTCGACCACATCAAGCCCAAGCCGCAGCCGGTGGAAGAGAGCCAGTCCGGCTGGGTATGCAAGATCTGTGGCTATGTATATGAAGGCGAAGAGCTTCCCGCGGACTATGTATGCCCCCTGTGCAAGCACGGCGCTGAGGATTTTGAACCGCTGAAGTAAGCCCTTGCTGCAGCAAAAAAGGCTTCGCATATGCGAAGCCTTTTTCTGTTATTTTCAAATATCCAGCCTCTGTGCATTCTTCAGGATGCCGCTGAAGCGCTCGAAGCCGAACCACTGGGTGTAGCTGGCGCACTTGCTCAGGAAGAGGAAGTACACGTTCAATCCGCAGTCCAGCAAGGTTTCAAAGTTGCCCTGACCCTTGGCGATCACCATGCCGGCGTTCATGATGCGGCTGCGAACCCCGGCAGGCAGCATGTCCATCTGGGTTCCGGCGATGTCCTTCAAACCGTTTTCCACAACCTCCGCCACTTCGAACAGCTTGACCTCCCGGGCGTCGTCGATGGTGGCGTCGTTCAGGATGGGATTTCCGCGCACCAGGGATACGATCTTCTTTTCGGGATAGAGTCCATGGATGGTTTCAATGAGCAGCTTGTCCAGCACCACTTCGCCGCAGTTGTCATGGATGAAAACCAGCTCGCCGTCCTTCTCAAGGTCTGCGCGCAGGTTGGCATATTCCGCCGCGTCCACATGCTTTTCGGCAGCTTCGCCCAGCATGCGCAATGCATCCTCGGGCTCAATGTTGCCCAGCACACCGAAATCGATGTAATTACCCGCCATTGCAAGCTGAATCGCCGCATGCAGCGGATCAGCAGAAGCCTGAACCTGAGCCTTCAGCTGGTCATAGAGCCCCAGCATCATCTGGTTGAAGCTGTGCTTGACCCGGGTATAATCATCCTCCATGTTCAGCAGATCGCGCTTGAGCTGGATGATGCGCGCATCCACCAGGGGCGCGGAATCATATTCACAGTCCACACCATCCATAATGCGGCAGATGCCCTGCAAAAACTCCAGTTTCAGGGATTCATCCGTCACACTCGAAACCTTTTTCAGTGCGCCGCCGATCAGGCAGGATACACAATCCGCATGAAATTTCATTTGTTTCTCTCCGTTTCCCAGAAATCTTCCGATAAAATTATAGCATGGCAGCTGTAGAAACACAATATGGACCCCGAATGTATTTCTCCCCTCAGTATCATCTATTTTTTAAATACTTATCATTTAAATTTTAAATGCTTTATTGACAATCCCTTTTTTGAGATTTATAATCATCACGAACTTCCGAAATACTTTCGGAAAATCAAAAGGCTATAATCAGGAACCAGTAACCTGCATTCCCGCGAAAAACAGAGAACCCCGGCAGCTGAGAAGGGGAATTTCGTTTGACAGGTGAATTCATCCTGTAGCTTCCCGCTGAAGGCAAGGCTGTGTAGGCGGCGACGGGCTCTTCCCGTTACAGAAGAGGGACAGTGATGGCTGCCCGCAAAGGCCTGTTCCGTGAGAAACAGGTGAACTGAGGTGGTACCGCGTATTTTACGCCCTCTGCATGATTCCAGCATGCGGAGGGCGTTATTTTTTCCTCCGCAAACCACAAAACACTTAGGAGGAAAACACAAATGAAAAAGATTCTCGCCATGCTGATCGCCCTGATGCTCGTACTCGCCGTTCCCACCCTCGCAGAGGAAGCCAGCTATAACGTAGGTATCTGCCAGCTGGTTCAGCACGTCGCCCTCGACGACGCCACCCAGGGCTTCATGGACGCCCTGACCGCAAAGCTGGGCGATAAGGTTACTTTCAACCTGCAGAATGCTTCCGGTGATTCCGCCACCTGCGTGACCATCATGAACTCCCTCATCGCCGAAGAGGTTGACCTGATCATGGCCAACGCCACCCCGGCCCTGCAGGCCGCACAGGCAGCCACCGGCGACATCCCGATCCTCGGCACCTCCGTCACCGACTATGCATCCGCCCTGGATATCGCCGACTGGGCCGGCGTTACCGGCATCAACATTTCCGGCACCAGTGATCTGGCTCCCCTGGACGGCCAGGCTGCCCTGCTGCAGGAACTGTTCCCCGAAGCCAAGGAAGTGGGCCTGCTGTACTGCACCGCAGAAGCCAACTCCGTTTACCAGGTTGAAACCATCGAAGGCTACCTGACCGCCGCCGGTTACAACTGCACCATGTACGGCTTCACCGATTCCAATGACGTCGCTTCCGTTGTACAGAGCGCCTGCGCCAACAGCGATGTGCTCTATGCACCCACCGACAACACCGTCGCTTCCTGCACTGAAGCCATCCGCAATGTGGTCGATACCGAAAAAAAGGCCATCGTCGGCGGCGATGAAGGCATCTGCGCCGGCTGCGGCGTAGCCACCATCTGCATCAACTACTACGATCTGGGCTATGCCACCGGCGAAATGGCCTATGAAATCCTGGTCAACGGCGCAGACGTTTCCGCCATGCCCGTTGAGTTCTCTCCCAACCCCATCAAGGTGTACAACCCCGAAATTTGTGAATACCTGGGCATCACCGTTCCCGAAGGCTACCAGGCCATCGGCGGCTGATTCCCCCTGCGCGCCTCCTGAAACAGCCCTCTTCTGGATGTACGCCCCGATTTTTTGTGAACATAAAATTTAGGACTTGACAGATCAGAGAACGAGGACTATAATATCACACATAATTATTCGTTTCCGAAACAATTTCGGAATACTGAAAAAGCAATCATCAGGAACAAGTACCCTGTGACCGTGCGGAAACCAGAGAGCCCCGGCAGCTGGAAAGGGGCATCCGGCACTCAGGCGAATACATCCTGTAGCTTCACGCTGAAGGCGGATCTGCCGCTGTGTAGGCGCTGACGGGCACTTCCCGTTACAGAAGAGTGGCAAATTGCCCGCTGAGGCCTGTGCCGTGAGGTTCAGGCGAACTGAGGTGGTACCGCGTATGTTTACGCCCTCTGCATGTTTATACATGCGGAGGGCGTTTTGATTGCAATAAGCGAGCCGCCCCAGGAAACAGGTTTTAGGAGGCTACAAAGAATGAAAAGATATTTCGCCATGCTGGTTGCTGCGCTGATGGTTTTCTCTTTCGCAGCCGTGGCAGAAGAAGCCCAATACAGCATCGGCATCTGCCAGCTGGTTCAGCACGATGCGCTGGATTCCGCCACCCAGGGCTTCATGGACATCCTCACCGAAAAGCTGGGCGATAAAGTCAGCTTCAACGTGCAGAATGCTTCCGGCGATTCCGCCACCTGCATCACCATCGCCAATGCCTTCATCGCCGAGGAGGTTGATCTGATCCTGGCCAACTCCACCCAGGCGCTGCAGGCAGTTTACGCCGCCACCGGGGATATCCCGATCCTGGGCACCTCCATCACCGACTATGCAGCCGCACTGGATATGGATGAATGGACCGGCGTCACGGGTGTAAATGTCTCCGGCGCATCCGATCTCGCACCCCTGATTGACCAGGCTGAGCTGCTTCGCCAGATGTTCCCCACCAAGCGCAACGTCGGCCTTCTGTATTGCTCTGCAGAAGCCAACTCTGAGTACCAGGCCACCATCATGAAGGGCCTGCTCACCGCCATGGGCTATATCTGCACCGACTTCACCTTCACCGATACCAACGATGTATTCTCCGTTGCACATGCCGCCTGCGCAGGCAGCGACGTAATCTTCGTTCCCACGGACAACACCGTGGCATCCTGCCGCGAAGTGATCCGCAACGCTGTGGAAACGGAAAACACGCCCATCATCGGCGGTGACGAAGGCATCTGCACCGGCTGCGGCGTGGCCACTCTTGCCGTGGATTACTACGAGCTCGGCCGCGTATCCGGCGAAATGGCTTACGAGGTGCTGGTCAATGGCGCGGATGTTTCCGCCATGCCCATCCGGTTCTCCCAGACCTTCGCCAAGCAGTACAACCCCGAAATGTGCGCTCTGCTGGGCATTGAAGTTCCCGAAGGCTTCGAAGCCATCCACTGATTTGTTTGTTCGAGCGCCGAGGTAGGGCCCTGCCCCGGCCTCCCACATAAATTCCCTTGGATTTTAAACACAGGAGGAAAAGAAAATGAAGAAGATTATCGCTATCCTGATGGCCGTTTTGATGTGTCTGTCCATGACCGCCATGGCCGAAAGCTATACCGTAGGCGTATGCCAGCTGGTTCAGCACGATGCACTCGACGCAGCCACCCAGGGCTTTGTGGATGCTCTGAAGGCCAAGCTGGGCGACGATGTCACCATTGATGTCCAGAACGCTTCCGGCGATTCCGCCACCTGCATCACCATCGTAAACGGCTTCATTGCCAACGATGTTGACCTGATCATGGCCAACGCCACCCCCGCCCTGCAGGCTGCTGTGGCCGGCACCGGCGACATCCCGATCCTGGGCACCTCCGTAACCGACTACGGCACCGCCCTCGACATGGCCGAATGGACCGGCACCACCGGCATCAACGTATCCGGCACCAGCGACCTTGCTCCCCTGGACGGCCAGGCTGCAATGGTCAAGGAACTGTTCCCGGATGCCAAGAACGTCGGCCTGCTGTATTGCTCCGCAGAAGCCAACTCCGCCTACCAGGTTGAAGTCATCACCGGCTACCTGACCGAGATGGGCTACACCTGCACCAACTACGCTTTCGCCGACTCCAACGACGTTGCTTCTGTTACCGAAAAGGCAGCCTCCGAAAGCGATGTAATCTACATCCCCACCGATAATACCGCTGCTTCCTGCACCGAAGCCATCCGCAATGTTGTGGAGCCCGCAGGCGTTCCGGTAATCGCCGGTGAAGAAGGCATCTGCGCCGGCTGCGGCGTAGCCACCCTGTCCATCAGCTACTACGATCTGGGCACCGCCACCGGTGAAATGGCCGCTGAAATCCTGGCCAACGGCGCAGACGTTTCCACCATGGAAGTACGCTTTGCTCCCAACTTCACCAAGAAGTACAATGCTGAGCTGTGCCAGGCTCTGAACGTAGCCATTCCTGAAGACTACGTAGCCATCGGCTAACCGGCAATTTGCTCGAAAAGGGCAGTGGCTTTCAGCCGCTGTTCTTTTCGCATATCATTCAAAAAGTAACTTATGAAATAAACTTTGGGGGAAATCACTTTGAATTTTGCGACTTTGTTTAACGCCATGCCCGGCGCCATCGCACAGGGCCTCATCTGGGGCATCATGGCAATCGGTGTGTTCATCACTTACAAGGTACTCAACTATTCGGACCTGACTGTGGACGGAACCATGGCCACCGGCGGCGCAGTTTGCATCATGCTGATGATGAACGGCGTAAACGTCTGGATTGCTCTGATCTGTGCTATCATCGCCGGCATGCTGGCCGGTCTGGTGACGGGTCTGTTCCATACCACGATGGGCATCCCCGCCATTCTGGCAGGCATCCTGACCCAGCTGTCCCTGTATTCCATCAATCTGGTCATCATGGGCGGCAAGGCCAACCAGGCTGTCAGCGTTACAAAGTATGATCTGATCGTCAGTTCCCGCTATGTCAAGGCGCTGTCCCTTCAGAATCCCATCATCATCACTGTGCTCTTCATTGCTGTGCTGATTGCCGTATTGTACTGGTTCTTCGGAACGGAACTGGGCTGCTCCCTGCGCTCCACCGGCGCAAACGAAGCCATGTCCCGCGCCCAGGGCATCAACACCAACAAGGCAAAGATCCTGGGCCTGATGATCTCCAACGGCATCGTCGCCATGGCCTCCGCCATGTATTCCCATTATCAGGGCTTCGTGGACGTGAACATGGGCCGCGGCGCCATCGTCATCGGCCTGGCCGCCGTCATCATCAGCGAGGTTATCTTCGGCAAAATCTTCCGTAACTTCGCACTGAAGATGGTTGCCGTCGTGCTCGGCGCAGTGATTTACTACATCGTCATCCAGATCGTTCTGTGGCTGGGCCTGGACACCAACCTGCTCAAGCTCCTGTCCGCACTGATCGTGGCGCTGTTCCTTGCCCTACCCCACTGGAAGAGCAAGATCAATATGAAGGGAGGCCACAAGCATGCTTGATCTGATCAATGTACGCAAAACCTTCAACCCCAAAACCGTCAATGAAAAGATCGCCCTGGCAGGCGTAAACCTCCATCTGGAAGACGGCGATTTCGTTACCGTGATCGGCGGCAACGGCGCAGGCAAGTCCACCACCCTGAACGCTATCGCAGGCGTCTGGCCCATCGATGAAGGCCAGATCATCCTGGACGGCAAGGATCTGACCCATCTGCCGGAGCATCGCCGCGCAGCCATGCTGGGCCGCGTGTTCCAGGATCCCATGACCGGCACCGCCGCCACCATGCAGATCGAAGAGAATCTCGCCCTGGCTGCCCGCCGCGGTCAGAAGCGCACCCTGCGCGCCGGCATCACCAAAGCGGAGCGCGAAATCTATCGTGAAAAGCTCAAGACCCTGGGCCTGGGCCTGGAGGACCGCATGACCACCAAGGTGGGCCTGCTCTCCGGCGGCCAGCGCCAGGCGCTCACTCTGCTGATGTCCTCCCTGAAGAAGCCCCAGCTTCTCCTCCTGGACGAGCACACCGCAGCGCTCGACCCCCGCACTGCGGAAAAGGTGCTTCACCTCACCCGCGATATCGTTGCCGAAAACAAGCTGACCACCATGATGGTCACCCACAACATGCGCGACGCCATCGCCTACGGCAACCGCCTGATCATGATGCACGAAGGCCGCATCATCCTGGACATCAAGGGCGAAGAAAAGAAGAACCTGACCGTCGAAATGCTGCTCGAGCAGTTTGCCAAGGCCAGCGGCGACGAGTTCACCAACGACCGCGCATTGCTTAGCTAAAAGCAAGAATAATCTGCCTGTGGACCAAACCGCCACAGGCAGTTTTTTGAAAGGAAATCGTTATGGACAATTACGCCCGTGCCCTGGAATATGCCCGTGAGCTTTTTCTGAAATGGGATCAGGCAAAGCTCATCTCCCGATGCCGCCTGCGCCATGATGAGAATTACCTCTACCTGAACTTCCTGGGCGATCCCTGGCGTGTTGAGCGCACCAGCGGCACACCGCAGCGCATCTGCGGGGATCAGGTGGTCAATGCAAACTTCTCCCAGGGGCTATCCATCTACGATTACCTGTGCGGAGAAGAACCCTTTCCTGCCCTGAGCGGCCGTTTCTGTCCGGTGAATTCCCTGCCCCATGTGGCGCAGTCCAGCCCCAGCGCCGGCGATTTCCACCAATCCCATGCCGATTTCTTCCAGGAACACCTTCCTGCACTGGAAAAAGCCATCGCCGGAATCGGCATCTCCCCCTTCCCCAAGGGCGATATTGCCTGCCTGTTCCCAGTGTTCGATGGCTTCAACGCCGTGTTCCAGTTCTGGGAGGGCGATGAGGACTTTCCCCCGTCCGTGCGCTTCCTTTGGGATGAAAACAGCCAGGGCTACCTGAAGTTCGAAACCATTTACTATGTGATGGGCTGCTTCCTGGAAAAGCTGCGCAGCTGTGTTGCAGAAATCGAAAAAATAGTTAAATAAGTAAAGACAAACCTCCCGTTTGTATGCTATAATGTAAACAGCATAATTTGCGTTATACGCTTCAAACGGGAGGTTTTGCTTTATGAATCTGGAAAAGTACGTAATCGGCATTGAATTCGGTTCCACCAACATCAAGGCCGTTCTGATCGATGAAAACCATGTACCGGTCGCTTCCGGCTCCCACGGCTGGGAGAACCAGCTGGTGGACGGTATCTGGACCTACAGCCTGGACGCTATCTGGAACGGTCTGCAGGACTGCTATGCCAAGCTGAAGGCCGATGCACAGGAAAAGTTGGGTGTGACCATCACCAAGGTTGGCGCCATCGGCTTCTCCGCCATGATGCACGGCTACATGGCCTTTGACAAGGACAACAAGCTGCTGGTTCCCTTCCGCACCTGGCGCAACACCATCACCGGCCAGGCCGCAGGTGAACTGACCAAGCTGTTCAACTACAACATCCCCCAGCGCTGGAGCATTTCCCACCTGTATCAGGCCATCCTGAACGGCGAAGCGCATGTGAAGGACATCACCTTCTTCACCACCCTGGCAGGCTACATCCACTGGATGCTGTCCGGCGAAAAGGTTCTGGGCGTAGGCGATGCTTCCGGTATGTTCCCCATCGATCCCGCCGTCAAAAACTACATTCCTGAGATGATCGAAAAGTTCGATGCT
>JAGBAU010000232.1 GCA_017938785.1 Clostridia bacterium | reverse complement strand
CTTCGCGAGATTTCAAACATACAAAGCCTCCGCAATCTTTACTCATTATAATCATTTTGGCACGAAATTGTCAATACATCATCATTGCACAGACCGCGTTTATCGGGTATAATACACAATAGGCTTTTCATTGGTCGATTTATGCCTGTCTGCGGGCTTTTCGCAGAAAACATTCTGAAATGACGGAGCGATGCTTATGCGCAGGAGAAAACGGGTGACCGGAAGATTCTATGTCTTCCTTCTGATCCTTGCAGTGATTGCATTTTTAATCGTGCGCCCGCATCTGGATTTCGGCAGCAAGGAAGCCGTAATCATGACCGCCAATACCCAGTATTCCCAGATGATGGACTGCATAATCATCCGCGACGAGGCCATCACCACCTCTGAATCCACCGCCCGCGTAGAATACATCGCCGCGGAAAACACCCTGGTCAACGAGGGCGATACCGTTGCCTATGTCTACACCGCCGGTTATTCCGAAGGCCTTCTGCAAAAGCTGGAGGAAACCCGGTCCAAGATTCAGGACTACCATAAGAACACCATCCTGCAAAACATCAAGGATGCGGATCTTGAAAGATACGATACCATCGTGGACATGATGGTGCTGGAGTTCAAGCACCTGGTCAACCATGACGCAAAGGGCAGCCTGCTCACCGCAGCCCGCCAGCTGGAAACCGCAATGGTCAACCGCCAGGAGTACCTGCGCGCCAACAAGCGCGAGGACACCAAGCTCACCAAGCTCTACGATGAAGAAAACACCCGCATGACCAGCATCCAGTCCTGGCGCAAGGTGGAAAAGGCCGGCAGCACCGGCGTGGTTTCCTTCTACATGGACGGTTATGAAAACGACCTCACCCCGGACGCCCTGCCCACCCTCTCCTCTTCGGATGTGCGCACGGTTCTGGGCGGCGGAAAGCTGTCCTCTGCTTCCAAGAACAACGGCATCTACCGCATTGTGAACCAGGATAAATGGTATGTGGCCCTGGTGGCCGACGCCGAAACCTGGAACCCGGTCGTCGGTCAGGAATACTACCTGCAGATGCAGGGCTTTGAGGATCTCGCCTTCACCGCTTCCGTTACCAGCGTACAGAAGGAAAGCGGCACCCTGCTGGCCGTATTCGAAATCAACGATCCCATCGGTCCGCTGATCTACCAGCGCACCGGCAAGGCCATGCTCTCCATCACCATTTCCGGTCTGTCCGTCACCTCCAAGGCCATCTATGAACAGAACGGCCAGATGGGCGTCTGGCTCTACGATGTACCCGGCGGCACCTTCATTCCGGTGGAAGTGCTCTCCAATGATGGTGAAAACGCTCTCATCCAGCCCCTGGTGGAAGGCGCGATCGACGTCGGCCAGCGCGTGCTGATCAAGTAAGCGGGGCAGCCTATGGAACGGAATATACTGCATGAAAACATCCGCATCTGGCAGGAACGCATTGCCGAAGCCTCCGGCAAATGGGGCGGCGCTGAAATCTGCGCCGTGACCAAGACCCGAAGCGCCGGGGAAATCAATCCCGCCTGGGACGCGGGCCTGACCACCATCGGTGAAAACCGGGTGCAGGAACTGATGGAGAAGATCGACAGTCTGAATCCCAACTTCAACATTCATCTGATCGGTTCCCTCCAGACCAACAAGGTAAAATACATCATCGACCGGGTGGACATGATCCAGTCCCTGGACCGCGACGCCCTGGCCGAGGAGATTTCCCGCCGCGCCGCAGCCAAAGGCAGGGTTATGCAGGCGCTGGTTCAGGTGAACATCGCCCGCGAGCCCCAGAAGGGCGGCATCGATGAGGATGAGCTGGAAGGCTTCATCCGCCGCTGTGCTGTTCTTCCGGGCCTTGAAATCAAAGGGCTGATGGCCATCATGCCGCTGGTGAGCGATCCGGAGGAAGTGCGTCCCTATTTCAGGCGCATGCGAACCTGGTTCGACCGGCTGCGGGATGCAAACATCAACAATACTTCCATGGACGTGCTCTCGATGGGTATGTCCGGGGATTGCATCGTAGCCGCCCAGGAGGGCGCAACGATGGTTCGGCTGGGCCGGGCTCTGTTCGGCGAACGGCTTTATAAACAATAGATCACAGGGGGTTTTTACACATGGCGCGCAAAAAGAGCGGCGGTTTCAATAAGGTACTGGAATTCATCGGCCTCGTTGACGACGAAGATCCGCGCGATATTTACGAAGACGAATACGAATCCGGCAATTATGGCCGTCAGCAGACCTATACGCCCCAGCGCAACCAGCGCGCACAGGCGCCCCGTGCCCGTCAGGAGATGACTACCACCCGTCGTTCTTCCTCCTACGAGCCCACCCGCGCCCCGCGCATGAACCGCGCAGGCAGCTCTTCCGGCAGCCGCTTTGACCAGCCGTCCCGCAGCACCCAGAGTGCACCTCGCCGCTCCAACGCTTACATGGAGCGCATGGATGAGCGTCCGAGCCAGAGCCGTTATGATTACACGCCCCGTACCTCCCGCTTCGGCAGCCTGGAGGAGGAAACTCCCCGCTTTGAGGAGCAGGGCCTGCAGCGCCCCACCCGCGCCGGCGGTGCACGCCAGCGCACGGTCATGTTCTCCCTGCACACCCTGGAGGACTGCTGCGATGTAATCGACAACCTGATCATCAACAACACCGTCGTGCTCACCATGGACGATCTGGATCCGAAGCTGATGCAGCGCGCGGTGGATACCCTCTCCGGCGCAGTGTTTGCCCTGCACGCCACCATCCGCAAGGCGTCTGAGCGCACCTATCTGATCGCGCCCTCCGGCGTCGAGGTCAACGAAACCTACGACATGGACCGTCGCTTCTGATTCCGCGCCGCAACTGAACCCATTTATCGGGAGGTGTAGGCATCATGACCCTTTATAAGGTCTTCCAGGCGGGTTCCATCTTCCTACAGATTCTGGACAGCGCTATCCTGCTGTACTGCATTCTGTCCTGGTTCCGCCCGAATTTCAGCTTCTACTACTGGCTGCAGAGCTTCATCCGCCCCTTCGTGGCGCCCTTCCGCCGCCTGAGCGTTTGGCTGATGAGCCGCACCCGCATGCCGCTGGATTTCTCCTGCTGGTTTGCAATCATCGGCATCTCCATCATCCAGCGGCTGTGGTGGCAGCTGTACTTCCTGCTGCGTACAATCGTTCGATGAACGCCGGTCAGGATCTGGAAAAGAAGCGCCTGAATGAACTGGCGCTGCGGGCGCGCTATACCGGCGCACCCTGTTTCACCCGTTTTCTCGAACCCACGCTGGAGCGCGCGGCCCGGTCCGCAGCCGCCCAGGCGGAGGTTCAAATTGCCTTCCACGGCGGCTTTGAGGGCGCAGAGCGCCGCATTGCGGCCTTCCACACGGGAGAGGAACCCGAGCCCTGGGAATATCCCCTCGCCTGCCTGGAAATTCAGTGGAATGCGAAATACGCAAATCCCGGCCACCGGGACCTGCTGGGCGCAACCATGGGCCTGGGCCTTGAGAGAAGCGCCACCGGCGACATCGCCATGGGTGCAGAGGAAGGCGCCGCCTACCTGTTCGCCCATACCGATGTGGAAAGCTACATATGCGCCAACCTGGAATCCGCAGGCCGGGCCAGCCTCAAAGTGCGGCCCTGCACGGATGAACCAAAACTCCGGGAACCCGAGGGCATCGCCCTTCGCATCACCGTATCCAGCCCCCGGCTGGACGCTGTGATCGCCGCCGGGCTCAAACTCTCCCGGGGAGAGGCGCAAAAATTGATTTCAAGCGGACTTGTCAAGCGCAACCATGCTGAGGAGCTGCGCGGCGACATACACTTGGAAGAGGGAGACCTGCTCTCCGTGCGCGGCCATGGCCGCATGCGCGTGGAAGGGTTCGAAGGAATCACCCGCAAGGGGCGCCAGGCTGTGCGCCTCTTCAGATACACAGGCTGACCAGCCCCGACCAATCATGAAAAGGAGACTTAGCAATGGCAATCAGTGTGAAGGATATTCAGGAGAAAGAGTTTGCAACCATCGCAGAGAACGCCTATGACGCAATTCAGGTGGACGATTTCCTCGATGAAGTAGCTGAACAGCTGGGCGCAACCATGCGCGAAAACCTGGCTCTGAACAACCAGGTGAAGGAACTGCAGGCCGCACTGGCTGCCGCAGAAGCCGCCAGGGAAGAGGCTGAGAAGAAGACTCCCGATTACAACGAGAGCGCCTATATCAAGAACATGGAAACCGCCATGCGCGAATCCCTGATCAGCGCACAGCGCATCGCCGATGAAACCGTCGCCGAGGCCAACAAGAAGGCCCAGCAGACCATCGACGACGCCAATGTTCAGGCAGAAAAGGCCGTTGCAGACGCCAACGCCCACGCCAAGTCCATCACCGACGCCGCTGTGAAGGCCGTTGCCGAAATGCAGGCAGAATCCAACCGTCTGCATGCAGTTGTGGAAGCTTATCGCGCCAACTTCAAGAAGATGCTGGACGAGCAGCTCGCAGCACTGAAGGCCGGCGAAGCACTGCTGAAGTAATATGTGTAGACGGGGGATTTATATCCCCCGTTACTGCATTCTTATGGTTTCACCTCATTCCCGACGTACATGCCGTCGGGAATGATTTTAAATGGGCACAATCCTTCCTGCATGCTTTTTCCTTTTCCCGGGCAGAATCCGGGTGGAGGTATGCTTATGAAGGAATACGACCGGATACTCATCGACCGATTGATCCTCACCCTGGAGAAGATGAACCTGAAGGCTTATCTGGATCTCGTCGGCAGCCGCCGCAGGATGATCATCAATAGCCTGCTCTACGGCATACTGCGGGGCCTGGGCTTCTCCATCGGCTTCACCATACTGGGCGCAGGCCTGGTCGTGCTGCTCAAGTATCTGCTGGAAAACAACCTGCCGCAGTTCAGCGGCTTCATCGCGGAGGTCATTCATGCTATCGAAGAAAGGATGTAGGCTCTGGTGGCTGGCGCTGCCCGGCATACTGCTGGACCGCATCACCAAGCAGGCCGCAACCGCCGCCCTGGCTCCCCACGGCGTAAAGCATGCCATCGACGGCGTGCTCAGCTGGGCCTATACCCAAAACCGGGGCGCGGCTTTCAGCATCCTGTCCGGCAGGAGCATCCTGCTGGTGCTGCTGACCATCGCGCTCATCGCGGCGCTGGTCATCTATCTCCTGCGCCATCCGGAGAATTCCACCCTGGAGCGCGCAGGTATGTGGTGCATCATTGCAGGCGGCCTGGGAAACCTGTGGGACCGGCTGGCCTACGGCTGCGTGATCGACTTCATCCGCCTGGATTTCGTAAACTTCGCCATCTTCAACGTCGCGGATATCTTCGTCTGCGGCGGCGCGGCGGCGGTCATTCTGTCCGTACTGCTTACGGAAGGGAGGAAAAAGCATGGCTGAATCCCATATCTTCACCTGTACGGTGGATAACGCCCAGGCCAGCGAGCGCCTGGACGTATTGGCCTCTGTCCTGGCTGAAATCACCCGTTCCCGGGCGGGCACGCTGATCAAGGATGGCCTTGTCCTGGTAAACGGTGCAGCCCAGACAAAGGCAGGCTTCAAGCTGAAGGCCGGCGATGAAATCTCCGTCACCCTCCCCGAAGCCGAACCCTCCCATGTAGAGGCCCAGGATATCGACATCAATATCCTCTACCAGGACGAAGACCTGGCCGTGGTGTACAAGCCATCCGGCATGGTGGTGCATCCTGCCGCCGGCAATCCGGACGGCACGCTGGTGAATGCGCTGCTCAAGCACCTGGACCACCTCTCCGGCATCGGCGGTGAGATTCGTCCCGGCATTGTGCACCGTATCGACAAGGATACCTCCGGCCTGCTTCTGGTGGCAAAGAACGACATGAGCCATTTGTCCCTGTCCGAACAGATCAAGGCCCACACCGTGCACCGCGCCTACATGGCCATCGTGCAGGGTAATATGCGCGAGGACAGCGGCACCGTGGAAGGCCCCATCGGCCGCCATCCCACCGACCGCAAGAAGATGGCCATCGTTCCCGGCGGCCGTGAGGCAACAACCCATTGGAAAGTTCTGGAACGCCTGAAGGGCGCAACCCTGCTGGAATGCAGGCTCACCACCGGGCGCACCCATCAAATCCGTGTACATATGACCTCCACCGGTCATCCCCTGCTGGGCGATCCCCTCTATGGTCCGAAGAAGATGCCCTATCCCGTGCACGGCGGCCAGCTGCTGCACGCCTTCCGCATCGGTTTTGTACATCCCCGAACCGGCGAGGAGATGCTCTTTGAAGCGCCACCGGAGGCACGCTTCCTGGAGTGGCAGCGAAAACTTTGTAAATAACTACCTGCGGCGGGTTGAAGTCCCCGCCGCATTCTGTTAAAATGAAACCCATCAAGCCTTTACGGAGGAAACCCTCAAATGCACTTCAGAAGAATGGTGGCCTGGATGCTGGCGCTGATGCTGCTGGCGGCCATCCCTGCGCTGGCGGAAGACGCCGTGGTTGTCGCAGAAATTGAAACCCCGGCCCCTGAACCCGAATACACGCTTCCCTATCATATCGATGTGGATATTGCCAACCAGATCGTTACTGTATACGATGCGAAGGATGATTCCATCGTGCGCCAGATGATCTGTTCCACCGGCTACGGCAACAGCACGCCCCGGGGCACCTTCTACATGTCCGAACCCAAATACCCGGCGGAACGCCAGGAATGGTATTATTTCACTGAATACGAAGTCTACGCCAAATATGCTTCCCGCATCAACGGCCCCTTCCTGTTCCATTCCATCCTGTACAAATCCACCCGTTCCGGCCCAACCTGGGCTTCCGTTCATGCGCTGGGTTCCAAGGCCTCCCACGGCTGTGTGCGCCTGCAGGTGGCAGACGCCAAGTGGGTCGCGGAAAACTGCATGCCCGGCACCCGTGTGGATATGTTTGACGACGGTGAGCGCAATGAAGACCTGCGCGAACTGCTGCGCAACTCCACCTTCATTGCAGACCAGATGGCCTACGCAGATTTCCTCAAGGGCTACATCACCCTCTCCGAGGGCAGCCGGTACTCCAAGGTCCTGCCCATGCAGGAGAAGCTGAACGCGCAGGGCTATGAATGCGGCA
Organism: Clostridia bacterium; assembly: GCA_017938785.1. The sequence goes on along the minus strand of JAGBAU010000232.1, from coordinate 6,387 downwards.
CGCCGGACGGTATCTTCGGCTCCAACACCAGAAAGGCCGTCATGGCCTGGCAGGAAGCCATGGGTGTTGAAAGCGATGGTGTGGTCACTCCGAACCAGCTGGAGGCCATCCTGAACGATGCAACCCCTGCGCCTACCCCGGTTCCCACGCCTACGCCCGTGCCTACTCCCACGCCCACGCCTACCCCCACGCCGACACCTACCCCCACGCCGACACCTACCCCCACACCCTCTCCCACCCCGGATATTTCCAGGATGGAGGGCACCATCGCACTGGTTCGCGTGAGCGCAGATTCCTACCTGAACCTGCGCGAGACCCCCGATGTGCGAAGCGCTGTTCTGGCTGTGCTGACCGAGGGCATGCCGGTAAGGGTTCTGGAGGAGGGCGCCACCTGGACAAAGGTACGCTATGAAAAGCACACCGGTTGGCTGGGCAGCCAGTATATCGAAATTGTGAAGCGCGCTGAACAAACCGAATGAACTTCCCACGCACCCATCCGACCCCATCAGGAGTACAACGATGCGCATCAAACGATTGATTTCCCTGGTTCTGATCCTTCTGCTGGCCGTTCCGTATCTGAGCACTGCAGCAGAAGTACAGTATTATACGAATATTCAGGTAAATGTCGTGGCACTGGATAAGCCCACGCCTTCGCCCGAACCCACCCCTGCGCCCACCGTAACCCCTGAACCCACTGCAACCATCAAACCCACCATGACGCCCGCGCCCACCGCAACGCCTACGCCCACTCCGGTGCCCACGCCGACGCCCGAACCGATGATTTACGAAATCGAGGTCGACCTGGCCAACCAGATCGTCACCGTATACCGGGAAGGCGGACGCACACAGGCGGATATTGCCCGTCAGATGATCTGTTCCTCCGGCACGGGCACGAATACGCCCCTGGGCACCTTCACCATGCCCAGGCCTTCGAAGGTGGATGAACGCGAGGAATGGTATTTCATCGGAAAATACCAGCTCTACGTGCAGTATGCTTCCCGCATCGACGGGCCTATCCTGTTCCACTCTCTGCCCAGTGAGAGGCGCGGCTCCACGCCCACCCTGGATTCCACCGAAGCCCTGGGCGAGCGCGCATCCCACGGCTGCATACGCCTGCGGCCGGCGGATTCCCGTTGGATCGCTGAAAATTGCCTGCCCGGCACTCAGGTTCATATTTTTGAAGGCGGCGAAGCGAAGGAAGAACTGCGCCGGCAGCTGCTGGCCACCAGCTTCGTATCCGAAGAAATGAGCTATGACGACTTCCTGGACGGCGAAAAGGTATATTCCATCAGCTCCAGTTCCGCAGAGGTCCAGTACATGCAGGCCAAGCTGGCACAGCTCGGCTTCTCCCTGAATGAAATTGACGGCAGTTTCGGTGCAGAAACCCATGCGGCCGTTGTGGAGTGGCAGCTGGAAAACGGCTATGCACCCACCGGCGAAGTGAATGAAGAACAGCTCGCCGTGCTGCTGCGCCAGACGCCCGTTCCCGGCGCTGTTGTAAACCGCGGCAAGCCCGCCTTTGTGAAGGTAAAGGATGGACTGATTCTGCGCAGCCAGCCCAACTCCAAATCCAGGGAGCTGGACGTCCTGCGCAACGGCACCTCAGTGCGCGTTCTGGAGGAAACACGCGGCTGGTATAAGGTGCGCGTCGGCAGCCAGACCGGTTATGCGGCCGCCAAATACATAGAAATCACAGAAAACAATGCGGAGGTAAACTGATATGAGCCGTTTGGGTGACGCCATTCGCAAGGCCCGCTTGGCCAAGAAGATGACTGAAAAACAGCTGGGACGCAAGTGCGGCATGGCCGAAAATGTAATCAAGGATATTGAATCCGGCCGGCGCATCATCGCGGACGACCAGGCACAGCGTATCCTGAAATTATTGGGCGCCGATACCGGCCTCTCCACCGAACTGGATGTGGCCGCAGAACCCGAGGTTCAGCTGCGCCCCCGTCCCCGCGCCTATGTCATGCCTGCAAGGGACGTGGCCCCCGAACAGCAGAAGGCCGTGGATGAATCCACCGACGCCTGGCTGGACGCCCTGGGCGGCGTGGTGAAGCGCGTGCCCGTGATGGATTCCAAGGGCATCGTAATCGACCATGTACTCACGCCCATCATCGGCGGCAAGATCGAAGGCGGCGCACCGGATAAGGTGCTCTACTTCCGCGTGCCTGACGACAGCCTGCGCGGTTTCCGCGTGCATGCAGGCGATATGCTGCTCACCGTTCCCGAAAACCGCGCTCAGGACGGCGCGCTGATGCTGGTGGAATACAAGGGACAGCGCCTGGTGCGCAAGCTCCTCAAAATGGACGGTATGCGCATCCAGATGCAGGCCTTTGACCGGGAATTTGAATCCGTGATCGCTCCTGCGCCGGAGGTACGCGTGCTCGGCCGCTGCATCAAGCTGCTGAGGACACTGTAAGCAAAACAAAACGGAACGCAAATGCGTTCCGTTTTGTTTTGCCCGAAAGAATTATTCCTTTTCCTCGCTGGATTTGGTACCGAGGATATAATAGGTTTTTACAGCTGCCACACCCTCCAGGCTGGCGATGGAGCGGTGCACCTGGCGGAATTCCTCAGTGGATACGGCATAGACGGAAGCCAGATAGTCCAGATCGCCCGTCAGCATATAAAAGGAAACAACATGCGGATCACTGGCAATAATGCTGGCCAACTCGTCCATATAGCGGGTATGCTCGATTTTAATACCGATCATTGCGGTAATGCCGCCCTCAATCTTGCTGTTGTCAACAATGGCGGTATACTGCAGGATAACCCCCTGGCTTTCCAGGCGGCGGATTCGCTCGGTCACGGAAGACACGGCAAGGCCGACTTCCTTGGCAATGGCGGAAGCCGATACGCGGGCATTCTTTTTGAGCATGGAGACAATTTTGAGATCTGTGCTGTCCATAGACTTCAATACCTCCGTTATTTTCCATCATTATGATACCTTTCAAGGCGTAATTTGTCAAGGTTCATCGAATATTTTTCGGATATTTCCCCCATACCGCTCCATTCATTCGGGAAAAACAAATCCGCCCGTCCATAAATTTTGCAAAATTCAGGCAAAATCGTTTGTCCACATCTTGATTTTGACATAAAATTGTAATATAATAGATGCAGTTATATGGCTATTTTTATACAGATTGGGTGATTGAATGAAAAAGTCCAGGACCATCCTGCGCATACTGGCCGCCCTTATGGCCGTTATGCTCATGACGATGTCCGGCGCTCCGGCGTTGGCCGCCTCCTTCAAGGCAAAAATTAATTCCTCTTCCGCCAAGGTTTATAAGGTACCTTCCACTTCCAGCAAGGTTTATATTCAGGGCGGCAAGGGCCTGACCGTCACGGTCACCGGCTATACCAACGGCTGGGCGCGCATCAAGTACAACGGAAACACCGGTTATACCCCTGTAAGGAACCTGAACCTGGTCAACCGCCCCAAGGGCTACACCAAGAAGTCCACGCCGGTTTACCGCCGAGATTCCACCTCCTCCACCCGCATGGGCACCCTGTCCATGGGCAGCGCCGTATATGTGGTTGGCGTAAGTGGAAACTTCTATCGCATTCAGAATGCATCCGGCAGCGTAACGGGCTATGTGCAGAAGGGCACCCTGGCCACCAAGTCTGCAATGACGGCCGCATACAATAAGTACAAGGCCTATCTCGCCGCCAAGGCCGCAGCAGCCAAGAAGCCCGCTGCCAGCAAGCCTTCTACCAGCAAGCCCTCTTCCGGCAGCTCCTCCAGCGCAAACCTCTCCACCGTGGATAAGCTCATTCTGGAAGCAGCGAAGTATCTGGACAGAGGCTATGCCCTACCCGCCAACCCGCCGAGCACCTTCAACTGCTCTGCATACGTGAAGTATGTCTTTGAAAAGTTCAACTACGGTATGAAGAGTTCCGCCAAGGAACAGTACGGCGACAGCCGCTACAAATTCATCTCTGATATCTCCGATATTAAGAAGGGCGACATCCTCTGCTTCGATACCGATAATAATCCCGACGGCGTTTGCGACCACACCGCCATCTATTGCGGAAACAACCTCTTCCTGGAGTCTTCCCAGAAGGCCGGAAAGGTTAAGTGGGGTTCCCTGACCGCCTATTATAAGGATGCGTTCATGGGTGCCCGCAGAGTATTCTGAGCTTACTGCATAAACAAAACAGGCTTTGCCGCATGCAAAGCCTGTTTTGTTTTTCCCTCGCAGACAGATGGCCGTGCCCGCCCATTCCCCGCATTATACTTTTATTCCAGGTTCTAAAAATGATATAAAAATCGTTGACTGCAGGTAACGTAAATGTTATAATTTAAGGTATGAAAAACCGCTGGTGTATAGCCATCGCGAACAGAGGGGCGGGATTATATGGAGCAATACAAGGGCGAATACATCGTCGAAATGGACAGTATTTGCAAAAGTTTCCCCGGCGTTAAGGCGCTGGACAACGTTCACTTCCATCTGAAGGCGGGCGAGGTCATGGCGCTGCTGGGTGAAAACGGCGCAGGCAAGTCCACGTTGATGAAGGTTCTGTCCGGCGTTCACAACAAGGACTCCGGTACCATGAAGGTTTTCGGTCAGGAGATCGACAACATGAACCCCAAGCGCGCTCAGGAGCTGGGCGTCGCCATCATCCACCAGGAATTGAACATGTGCCAGCATCTCACCGTTGCAGAAAACATGTTCCTGGGCCGCGAACGCCACAACGGCATTCTGCTCTCCCAGAAGGAAATGAACGCGGAGGCCGCAAAGGTTCTCAGCAGCCTGGCCATCGATCTGGATCCCACCACGCTGGTCGGCAACCTGCAGGTTTCCAAGCAGCAGATGGTTGAAATTGCAAAGGCGCTGTCGACCAACGCCCGCATCCTGATCATGGACGAGCCCACCTCGGCGCTCACCTCCAAGGAAATCGAAGAACTGTTCCGCATCATCCATCAGCTCAAGGCTGAAGGCCGCGGCATCGTTTACATCTCCCACCGACTGGAGGAGCTGCAGCACATCGTCGACCGCGTGACCATCATGCGCGACGGCCAGTTCATCACCGAAGTGAACTTTGCAGATACCACCATGCCGGAAATCATCGCCAACATGGTTGGCCGTGAGATCAAGGAAAAGTTCCCCCGCGTGCACTGCGAAAAGGGCAAGCCGGTTCTGGAAGTCAAGAACCTGAACGCCGGCCGCATGGTGCGCGACGTATCCTTCACCTCCTATGAAGGTGAAATCCTGGGCTTCGCCGGCCTGATGGGCGCAGGACGCACCGAGACCACCCGCGCACTGTTCGGCGTGGATCCCAAGGAGAGCGGCACCATCATCCTGGACGGCAAGGAGATCAAGATCAACAATCCCATGGACGCCATCCGTCAGGGCGTTGTTCTGGCTCCCGAAGACCGCAAGAAGGACGGCCTGTGCACCAAGCTGTCCGTCCGTTCCAACATTGAGCTTCCCAACCTGGACATCGCCTGCAACAAACTGGGCGTGGTCAACCGCAAGAAGGTTACCGAGATGGTCAAGAAGAGCGTTGCCAACTTCGCCATCAAGATGGCCGGTCCCGAAGTGGACGCAGGCAGCCTGTCCGGCGGTAACCAGCAGAAGGTTGTTGTGGCCAAGTGGCTGGCCCGCGATTCCCGCGTGGTCATCTTCGATGAGCCCACCCGAGGCATCGACGTTGCAGCCAAGGTTGAAATCTATCATCTGATGAACCAGCTCAAGCAGCAGGGCATCAGCGTTATCTTCGTTTCCTCCGAAATGCCGGAGGTTCTGGGCATCGCGGACCGCATCATCGTCATGTGCGACGGCCGCGTGACCGGCGAACTGGACATCCAGGACGCCACCCAGGAAAAGATCCTCGAGCTGGCAACCCGGTTCGAAAACAAGCTGGACGCTTAAGTCCGAATCGAAAGGAGCGGCATTTCAATGGAAAAGAAGCAGAATCCCATCAAGAAACTCCTGTCCGCCCGCGGCGTCGGCCAGGTTGTCACCGTATTTTTCGGCCTGATTGTGCTGTGCGCAATCTTCAACTTCATCAACCCCAACTTCCTGGGCAAGCGCAACGTGGGTAACCTGCTGCGCCAGATCGCACCCTACATCATCATCGGCATCGGTCAGGGCTACGTTCTGATCACCGCCAACATCGACCTTTCCATCGGTTCCGTTGTAGGTATGAGCTGCATGATGAGCGCAACGCTCATGTGCAACGGCATGCATCCCCTGCTGTCCCTGGCCATCACCATGGTTGCCTGCCTGGTCACCGGCGTTGCCAACGGCGTGCTGGTTGCAAAGTGCAAGCTGCCCCCCTTCGTAGCCACCCTGGGCACCCAGACCATCTGCCGCGGTATCGCTCAGATGGTCAACGGCAACATGAACACCGACTCCATCGTAGGCGGCGGCTATGCTT
>JAGBAU010000231.1 GCA_017938785.1 Clostridia bacterium | reverse complement strand
TGGACTCCCTGATTAAAAGTCAGGTGCTCTACCGACTGAGCTAATGAATCATAATATGGCTGGGGCGGCTGGGGTCGAACCAGCGAATGACGGAGTCAAAGTCCGTTGCCTTACCGCTTGGCTACGCCCCAATGGCTTCCGCTACAAAAAAAAGCCGTGCGCGGCTTTTGAAAAAGTGGGGTGAGTAGTGGGGTTCGAACCCACGACCTCCAGGGCCACAACCTGGCACTCTAACCAACTGAGCTATACCCACCACAATATGGCGCGCCAGAAGGGATTCGAACCCCTGACCCACGGCTTAGAAGGCCGTTGCTCTATCCGGCTGAGCTACTGGCGCTAACACAGACGTGAAGGAGGTAAAAACCCTACCAACAGTTTAGGATTATAGCATGAAAATTCTGGTTTGTCTATAGTTTTTTGATAAAAACTCGTTTTTTAACGTAGGAATGTGCTATACTATAAAAAACGCCTGAGAGGAGGGACGGATATGAAAAAAATGCTTGCTGTATTGCTGTGCCTCCTGCTGCTGAACGGCTGGGCCAGCGCCGCCATGTGCGTTCGCATGGACGGCGGCGCGCTGTTGCTCGGCGCGGATGGAAGCGAAATCATCCCCCTCGGCGTCTATGAGGATATTGTACCCCTGGGCGGCAATCTCTATGCCGCCTGCCGGGACGGAGCTTATGCCCTGATGGATGATACCGGAGAGCTGCGCAGCGATTTCTCCTACGATTACCTTGCGCTTTCCGGGGATGTGCTGATCGCCGAGACTGGCGGCCTGCGCGGCCTCATCTCCCCTGACGGCGAACCGATCTCCCCCTTGGAATACACCCGCATCCTGCCCGCAGGCGACGGCAGCTTCCGGGCCATCCGCGGCGACGGGGACGACCTGGAATCCGATGAACTGTTCATCCTGGACGCCAACGGAAATGAAAGCGCCACCGGCTTGTTCATCCGCCGCATGCACGAAGCCGGCGAAGCGGATCTTTTGGCTGTGCTGGAACCCGGCTCCGGGCTGTGGGGCTACTGCGGCGTGTCGGGTGAAATGGTCATCCCCGCCCGCTATAGCCATGCCGGTGCCTTCCTGCACGGCCGCGCCGCCGTGGTGGAAGAAGGGCTGTACGGCGTGATTGATACCGGCGGCAAGACCATTATCGAAGCCGCCTATGATTACCTTGAAGTCTGCGCCGGGGGCTTCATCCTGGCCGGACTCAGCCAGCAGGGCGTATGGGTTTTTGACCTGAATGGAAACGAAATTGCCCGCTATGAGGGCGAGGAAACCGCAGCCGCACCCGTGGGCGACGGCTACGCCGTGTACGACGGAGAATCGCTCATCCTGTACGCCGCTGATGGAGAAATCCTCGCGCAGGGCGTGCAGGGAGCCAGCATTACCGAGGGGCTGGCCGGTCAGTTCATCCTGGCCAACGGCGCCTGGGGTGAACAATGTGTGGGCATCGTGGGCACGGAGAACCTGTATCAGAACCTTTATCCCCTGGGATATGCGCAGGGCGAACCCGTATATGCCTGCATGGAGGCAAATTCCGCCCGCTACATCAACGACCTGCTGGGCGAAGTGCAAATCTCCGTGGACATAGAATCCGCCCGCTACGGCGTGGTGGACGCGCAGGGCGAGCTGATCATCCCCGCCGAATTTGAATCCATCGCCGCCATCGCCGACGACCGCCTGCTCTGCCATATGGACGACTACTGGCAGGTCATGGACACCGCGGGCAACATCTACTGGAACCACGGTGTCAGGCAAATCGAAGAACCCATCGCCTGAGCACATTCCTGAACGCCGCACCGATGCTCCATGCCTCCACCGCCTCCGCTGCAAGAAGATGGCATTCATCCACCACCTGTCCGTTTTCGATGAGCTGCGCCCGGCCGATCACCTGCCCCTTCTTCACGGGAGCGGTGACGGCGGGCGCTTCTATTTTGACCTCCGGTTTGGAGCCGATGGTCACTGCTGAAGCCAGATTCTCCCCCGCCACGGCAGAAACACTCGCTTCATTGCCGTCCAGCACGGTGACCTGCGCAGCCTCATCGCCCTCGTCGAAGGCACGCTCCATGCGAAAATGATCGAAGCCGTAGTCCAGCATGACCGTGGCGGTATCGAACCACGTGGGACAGTTCAGCACCGTGCCGACCAGCTCCATGCCGTCCCGCTTCGCCGAAAACACCAGGCAGCGCCCGGCCTTGGACGTATAGCCCGTCTTGCCGCCCGTTGCGCCGTCGTAGGTGCTCAGCAGGCGGTTTTTGTTTTCCAGCACCCGGCTGTACTCATTGCCCACCCAGGGGATGATCTTCTTCTGGGTGGAGGTGATGGTGCGAAAATCCTCGTTCTTCATCGCCTCACGCATGATGCGCGCAAGCCCCAAAGCGCTGGCGGCGTGGCCGTCTGCATCCAGGCCGTGGGGATTGACGAAACTGGCGTCCGCGTCCAGCTCCTGTGCACGTGCGTTGGCCAGGTTTGCAAAATCCGAAACGCTGCCGGCCACGTGCTCCGCGATGGCCACCGCCGCATCGTTGCCGCTGCGCAGCATCAGGCCGTAGAGCATCTGCTCCATGGTGAGCGTTTCCCCCTCAGAGAGGTAGATCGACGTGCCCGGCACGCCGTAGGCGTTCTTTCCGGCGGTAACCTCCTCATCCAGCGCACAGTGCTCCAGCGCCAACAGCGCGGTCATGATCTTGGTGCAGCTGGCCTCGGGCAGGAGCTTGTTTTCATTCTGGGCGAAGAGGATGCGCCCGCTTTCGCCGTCGATGAGCACCGCGCCCTTCGCCGCCACGGTGAGCGCCTCGGAGGCCGCCGCCGGGCCATGCATCAGCAGAAGCGTCAGGGCCAAACATAGAATTCTGCGCATACAAAAACCTCCGACTTGCTTGTCGGAGGTAATCTATGCTTTTCCTTCGGGATTATTGACCTTCGCCGGGATTGTGCACTTCCTGCATCAGGCATTCGCAGCCCGCGCGGTAGGCCGATGCGAACACGGCGCAGTCCATGGCCGGGGACAGGCGGCTTCGCTTGCCCAGCATTTCGTGGATGGATTCTTCCTGGCGCTGGCAGAACAGCTCGTAGAGAGGCTGCACATCGTCCGGGCTCTCCACCCGCAGCATTTCGCGTATATCTTCCATCAGGCACACCCGCTTCAGGGCCACGATCATGATCAGCATGGCAATTTGCAGCCGGCTGTACTTCTTGCCCGTGGGGCGCGGGATGAGCTTGTTCTTCACGTAATTGTTGATCATGGGCGCGGAAAGATAGCTCTTGGTGGTTTCACCGTAGAGCGGCTCATAGGCGCGCGTAATAAAGGTGATTACCTGATCCATGTACAGGCCCAGGTCGGGAATCTGATCCCAGGGCACGGGCTTGTAGCGTGCGATTTCACCATACACGCGTTCAAAGTTCTTTTCCATGCAAACGCCTCCTGGATAGCATTATAGCACATTCCCCTGTCTTTGCAAATGTTTTTTATCCTGCAGGATGCGCCGCCCGGCTTTATTTACAAATTTGACCATGCGTGATATACTGTACTCCAAACCAAGCTATAAAGAAGGAAATTCACATGAACTACTTTCAGAATATTCGCCGCCTGGTGGTAAAGGTGGGCACCTCTACCCTGACCCATGATACCGGCAGACTGAACCTGCGCCGCATGGACCATCTGGCCCGGGTGCTGGCAGATTTGCGCAACCAGGGCATCGAGATCATCCTGGTCTCCTCCGGCGCCATTGGCGTGGGCGTGGGCAAGCTGAAACTCGCAGCCAAGCCCCACGATATCGGCGGCCGCCAGGCCTGTGCAGCCGTGGGCCAGTGTGAACTGATGTACATCTACGACAAGCTCTTCGGCGAGTACGGCCACACCACCGGCCAGGTGCTGCTCACCCGCGACTGCGTGGACGACAAGCTGCGCCTGTACAACATCCGCAACGCCTTCGAGCGCCTCATCGATATGGGCGCGCTGCCCATCGTGAACGAAAACGACACCGTTGCCACCGAGGAAATCGAGTTCGGCGACAACGATACCCTGTCCGCCATCGTGGCCAAGACCGTGAACGCTGATGCGCTTGTGATCCTCACCGACATCGACGGCCTGCACGCCGAGAACCCCAGCACCCACCCGGACGCCAAGCTCATCCATGTGGTGGAAACCATCGATGAACACACCAAGCAGATCGCCGGCGGCGCAGGCACCTCCCGCGGCACGGGCGGCATGTACACCAAGATCGTCGCTGCGGAAATCGCCACCAAGGCAGGCGTCACCACGGCCATCATTGACGGATCACAGCCGGAGAACCTCTATTCCCTGCTGGCCGGAGACGAAATCGGCACGATCTTTCCCGCGAACTGATAAAGGAGATAAACCATGATTGACCTCATGCTCATCGGACAGCGCGCCAAGGCCGCGTCCCGAAACCTTGCAACCATGCGCGCACCGGAGAAGAATGCGGCGCTCAACGCCATGGCGGATGAAATCCTGCGCTCCGCCGAGGACATCCTCGAGCAGAACCAGCTGGACGTGGAAGCCGCCCGCCTGAAGGGCACTCCCGAACCCATGATCGACCGCCTGGCACTCACCGAGAAGCGCCTGGCTTCCATGGCCAAGGGCATGCGCGATGTGGCGGACCTGGCAGACCCCGTGGGAAAGCTGCTCTCCGGCGGCACCCTGGACAACGGCCTGCGCATCGAGCGCATCACCGTGCCCTTCGGCGTGATCGGCATCATCTATGAGGCCCGCCCCAACGTAACCGGCGACGCCGCGGCCCTGTGCTTCAAGGCCGGCAGCGCCTGCATCCTGCGCGGCGGCAGCGAGGCCATCCGCTCCAACACCGCCATCGTACAGGCCATGCGCCGGGGGCTGACCCGTATGCAGGTGAATCCGGACGCCGTGCTGCTGGTGGAGGATACCAGCCGCGAAACCGCCCAGGAGCTCATGCGCCTGAACCAGTATCTCGACCTGCTCATCCCCCGCGGCGGCGCAGGCCTGATCCGCACCGTCGTGGAGAACGCCACCGTTCCGGTGATTGAAACCGGCGTGGGCAACTGCCATGTATATGTAGAAAAAACGGCGGACGTGGATATGGCCGCCTCCATCGTGTTCAACGCCAAGACCAGCCGTCCCAGCGTGTGCAACGCCATGGAGACCCTGCTGGTGGACGAGGAAATCGCCGAAGCCGCACTTCCTGCCATCGCCGCAAAGCTCGCCGAAAAGCGCGTGGAAATCCGCGGCTGTGAGAAGACCTGCGCTGTCCTGCCTGAAGCCGTTGCCGCAGAGGAAGCAGATTATGCCAAGGAATTCCTGGACTACATCCTGGCCGTGAAGGTGGTCTCCGGCATCGACGAAGCCATCGACCACATCACCAGGTATTCCACCCACCACTCCGAGTGCATCGTCACCCGCGACTACGCGGCGGCGGAAAAGTTCAGCGCCCTCATCGATGCGGCGGCGGTGTATGTAAACGCCTCCACCCGCTTCACCGACGGCGGCGAGTTCGGCCTGGGCGCAGAGATCGGCATCTCCACCCAGAAGCTGCATGCCCGCGGACCTATGGGTCTGGAGCAGCTGGTGAGCAGCAAATATATTATTCGCGGCGAAGGCCAGATTCGTGTTTAAGAATCCCTCTTCCTGGTTATAAATAACCAGAACAAAACAAGGAGGTTTCAATCATGAATAATGTGATTGCTTTGAATAACGAAAACTTTGAATCCGTGGTACTGAAGAACGAAAAGCCCGTCCTGCTGGACTTCTGGGCAAGCTGGTGCGGCCCGTGCAAGATGCTGGCCCCCATCCTGGAGCAGTTCGCAGCCGCTCATCCCGAGGTGGTCGTCGCAAAGGCAAACGTGGATGAAAATCCCGAACTTGCCATGATGTACCGCATCGCATCCGTCCCCACACTGATGCTGTTCAAGAACGGCGAAAAGGTGAACCAGACGGTTGGTTACCTCTCCATGGATCTGCTGGAGAACTTCGTAAAGTAACGCAATACATTTGCCCCGGCCACAGCGGCCGGGGCTTTTTGTTTTGCATAGCCCGCCCTTCCTCATCATAGCTTGAAGGGAAATTCCCGACAGGAGGGCTCATCATGGCGCGCAACCGCAAAAGTATAATCAAATCCCTGGTCAAGGGACTGGCCGTTTCCATACTGTTCACCCTGCTGTGCATGGTGGTTTTCGCCGTCGTGCTGGTATACCTGCGGCTGCCGGACAGCCTGATCACCACCCTGAACCAGATCATCAAAATTGCGGCGGTAATCCTCGGCACCTGCGCAGCTGTTCCCCGGGGCGGCGAAAAGGGACTGGTCACGGGCACGGTGCTGGCCCTTTTCTACGGCGTGCTGGGCTATGCACTGTATATGATCCTGGGCGGCAGCAGCTTTTCAGTGCGCTGCATGCTGGGCGAATTGCTGCTTTGCTGGGCGGCGGGCGCAGTCACCGGCGCCGTGCGGGCCAACATGGCGCCCCGGAGCCGGGCGAAGGTTGCAAGGACCTGCTGAATCGAACATCTGTTTAAATCTTCCCGCAGTGGTTTCAAACTGCGGGAGTTATGTTATAATACGAATATAGGTAGAAGGGAGGTTTTGCACTTGTCCGAATTCAAGCTTCAATCCAAATACGCCCCCACCGGCGACCAGCCCCAGGCCATACAGGCACTCACCGATGGTCTGAAGAAGGGCATGAAGCACCAGGTATTGCTGGGCGTAACCGGGTCGGGCAAAACCTTCACCATGGCCAACATCATACAGAACATGAACCGGCCCACGCTGGTGATCGCCCACAACAAAACCCTCGCCGCCCAGCTGGCAGGCGAATTCCGCGAATTCTTCCCGGACAACGCCGTGGGCTATTTCGTATCCTATTACGACTACTACCAGCCGGAGGCCTACATTCCCTCCACCGATACCTTCATCGAAAAGGATTCCTCCATCAACGATGAAATCGACCGCATGCGCCACAGCGCCACCAGCTGGCTGGCGGAGCGCCGGGACGTGATCATCGTGGCCTCGGTCAGCTGCATCTACGGTTTGGGCGACCCGGCGGAATACGAGGATCTGTCCGTGTCCCTGCGCGAGGGCATGGTGCTGGAACAGGAGGAGCTACTGCGCCGCCTGGTGGAGATTCAATACACCCGCAACGACTTTGAATCCGAGCGCGGTACCTTCCATGTGCGCGGCGACGTGGTGGAGATCATCCCCGCCGCCAGCCAGGAAAAGGCCCTGCGCGTGGAGTTCTTCGGCGATGAAATTGAGCGCATCAGCGAAATTGAAATCGTCAGCGGCCGCGTGCTCAGGCACATGAGCCATGTAATCCTCTTCCCCGCCAGCCACTACGCCATTTCGAAGGACAAGCTGAACGCCTGCATCCAGCAGATCGAAAATTATCTGCTGGACCGCCTTGCGGATTTGAAGGCCAACGACCGCCTGCTGGAGGCCCAGCGCCTGGAGCAGCGCACCCGATACGACATCGAAATGCTGCGGGAGATCGGCTACTGCAAC
>JAGBAU010000230.1 GCA_017938785.1 Clostridia bacterium | reverse complement strand
CGGGCCGGGGGCTGCGCCCGGGGCGCTGGGGCAGGGAATCGATGATTTCGCACACCAGGTCGGTGGTGCGGGCGGCTTCCCTGCGGAATGTATCCTTCTTTTCGCAGAGGCAGGCCTTGTATTGGGGATAAACCTCCATCATGTGGTCAAACTTAGCCGTCAGGGCGTCGAAGCTCAGGTCGTGGATGGACAGGCAGTGCTCCATCAATCCGGCCCTGGTCATGAAGCCCTGCATCTTCTGCTCATAGGAAACGGAGACGAAGGGCGTTCCCATCTTGGCGGAGAAGATGTTGGAATGGTAGCGCATGCCCACCACCGCGCGGATGCGGCCGATGACGTACTGCTGGAAATAGCAATCGTATTTGTCGCTCATCACGAAGCAGTTTTCGCCGGCGAAGGACTGCATATAATCGAAATCATTGCCGCGGTCGAACAGCTGGGGGATGAACAGAACCCTGTAGCCCCGGGAGACCACATAGGGAATGAAGGCTTCGAAGGCGGCGCGGATGTTCTGTTCGGTCCTGCCGTCCTGCCTGTAGGCGGCGTGCCACATCAGGTTGGTGATGGTCACGCCGATCACCTTGTCGCCGTCGCCCACGAAATCCCGCAGCTGGGCGTATTCCTGGAATTTGCGTTCGTTTTCCTGCATGTCGATGGGGTGCTGGAATGCGGAATCCAGGGTGACGATGGGATTGGTTTCGGGTGCGAAGGCCTTCACCATCTGCTGGGAAATCTCCTCGCGCAGGCAGATCAGGGCGGCCTTTTTCAGAACCCTGCGGCGCCGGGGATTGCGCTGCCTGTTTTCAAAGGGGCCCATGGACGGCGCGTAAAACGCATAGGGAACGCCGCTGCGCATGATGGCCTCCAGGCGCGCAAGCTTCTTCGTCTCCTGGGCGAGGTACAAATCGCCGATGGACGGGCCGCCGGGGGCGTGCAGCACAATATCGCTGCCCCGCAGCGCATCATAAAAGATTTTCGCGTTCCGGGTGAGGTTGATTCTGCCGTTGGTCAGGAAGGAGACCGGCTCCACATATTTGCGGCGCCGGGTGCCCTGGGGGAAGGGCGGCAGCACCTTCACATGCGCGTTTTCCGGAAAGGATTTAAAGCTGCCCAGGGCCCGCTGCACGAGTATTTCGGCGTTTGGGTAGCGCAGCTGAAGCTCGTCTATCATGGCGCGTATAGCCGCTTCATCGCCGCGGTTGTCCCAGTGGCAGTTGACGATCATGATTCTCATGTGTTTTCTTGCTCCATCATTTTCAGCAGTATGCCTGCGGATTTCATCAGGTTCTCGTCCTTCATCTTCGCCCTACGGCAGCCGTTTCTGAATCCCTTCCGGGTGGAAACATCCTCCAGGTGGGTCACGGCGATGCCGGGGTCATAAACCATTTTGTAGCCCTTGCCCATGCACAGGTAGTGCAGGATGTATTCCTCGTAATACAGGAAGGTGCCGGGATGGAAGGCGCTGTCCTCGGCTTCAATGAAGGCCCTTGAGAAGATGTAGCATGCGCCGTGCAGCACGGGATTGATCAGCCGCCGGGTATGCCGGTCCGCAGCCGGGGCGGGTGCGGCCTCTTTCTTTTTCAGCGCGGTGCGCATTAGTTCTTTGTAATAATGCAGCGGATAGCAGGCCATCCATCTTTTGTGCTGGTCGATGAAGCGCTGCACCTCCTGGCGGGTGCGCGGCTTCAAGCGTATGGGGTTTTGATGGCGCCGGGCCTTGCAGGCGTAGATGTCCGGGCCGAGCACATGGAAATCCGTTTCGGCGTGGATTTCAGCGATTTTGTCCAGGAAGGTCGCATCCTCAACCAGCACGTCGTTGTTCATGATGATCATGTAATCGGGGTTGAGCTGCGCCTTCGCCCAGCTGTAGCCGATGTTGTTGCCCCTTGCAAAGCCGAGGTTTTCCCCGCTGAGCAGAACCGTCACCAGCTCCTGTGCGGCGTATTTCTCCTGAAGGCGGGCGCCACTTCCGTTTGCGGAGCCGTTGTCCACCACCACGATGTGGATGGGGCGGTCTTTGAAGCGCGCGATCAGCTTGTCCACGCATTCGCAGGTCATTTCCTCCGCCAGATAGTGCAAAATCACGAATGCAAACAAAACATCCGCCTCCAATACGATTCAAACTACAATCATTATATATGATAAATCCCCGGGGCGCAAGGCTAAAACGGGGCGCGGGTCATCTCCAGCTTTCGATGAACTCCAGGATGCACTGCTTGAGCTTCAGCATGCTTTCGCTGTTCTTCCGACGGGTGTGGGTGCCCATGCCCAGCTGCCGCCCGGCGGCAGGGGAGACCGGCACGCACAGCACATCGTCCCGGCGGCCGCGGATCATCAATTCCGTCATCATGGAAACGCCCAGGCCGCGGCCCACCATGCGGATCACCGTCTCATCGTCCACGCGGGCGGTGCGCTCGTTGAGGCTCACGCCCGCACCGTCCAGCGCGGCGTGCACGTCGATGTCGAACCGGCCGTAGGGCATCAAAAACTCCTGCCCGGCGAATTCCTCCACGGGGAAGCTATCCCGCCCGTTCAGCGGATAATCCCGGGGGAGGATTGCGTACATCCTGTCCTCGTACAGCGGCGTCCAGTCGCAGAAATGATAGCTGTAGCGGCTGGCGAAGATCAAATCCGACTGTCCGCTCTCCAATAGCTCGTAGGGCTCCAGCGCGTGGTCCACCATGCGCAGATCCACGCTCACCTGCGGGCACAGCCGCTTGAAGCGGTACAGAAGCTCCGGCATCCAGTGCATGGCGATGCTGGAATAGGCGGCCACGCGGATCACCTCGTTTTTCCGTCCGCGGATGGCGCCGATCTGGTTTTCCAGGTTCGCGTTGGCCTGCAAAAATTCCCGGATGGCGGGCATCAACTGCTCGCCCTGGGGGCTTAGGCGTATGCCGCTGTGGCTGCGCTGCAGCAGGGGAAAGCCCACCTCCTTCTCCAGCGCGTCCATCATGTGGGTCAGCCCCGACTGGGTGTAGCCCACCACCTCCGAGGCCCTGGTAAAGCTGCCCAGGTCCGCCGCGGTCATCAGTATCTCAAGCTTTTTCGCGTCCATGCATCTGCTCCATTTCAAGTATATTACAAACTCTCATACCCCTTATTATAAACATGCGTTTCACCTTTTTCAAGTAAAATGCTAGAATAAAGCAAAGGGAGGTAGAGATCATGCGCAAAAGCCTTACCATGAAGCAGAGAATCCTGGTGGCCGGCACGCTGTTCGGCATGTTTTTCGGCGCGGGCAACCTGATTTTCCCGGTGCACCTGGGCCAGCTGGCGGGCAAAAACGCCATACCCGCCATGATCGGCTTCATCATCACCGCCGTGGGCATCCCGATCCTGGGCGTGGCGGCCATCGGCAACACCCATTCGGACGGCCTGCAGGCGCTCTCCACCCGGGTGGGGAAGGGGTACGGCTATGTGTTCACCTGCCTTCTGTACCTGACCATCGGCCCCTTCTTCGCCATTCCCAGGTGTGCAACCACCTCCTTCACCACGGGCATAGCGCCCATGCTGGGGAGCTTCCCGGAGCGGCCGGCGCTGCTGGTGTTTTCGCTGGTGTTCTTTGCGCTGGTACTGTTTTTCTCGCTGCGCCCGGCGGGCATCACGGTTTGGATCGGCAAGATCATCAACCCGGTGTTTTTGGTGTTCCTGGCGGTGCTGGTGATCGCGGCGCTGGTAAACCCCTCCGCGGCGGTTTCGGCGGTGCAGCCGGAAGCGGGCTATGAAAGCGGCGCGCTGTTCCACGGCTTCATCGAGGGCTACGGCACCATGGACGCCATCGCGGGCCTGGCCTTCGGCATCGTGGTCATCGACATCATCCGCTCCATGGGCGTTGAGGATTCCGGCGCCGTGGCGAAGGACGTGCTCTGCTCCGGCGTGCTGGCGGGCGTACTGATGGCCGTGATCTATATCGCCACCATCCTGATGGGCGCCCAGTCCAGGGGGCTGTTCGCCACCTCCGAAAACGGCGGCGTCGCCCTGGCGCAGATCGCCGGGCATTACCTGGGCACGGCGGGCCAGATCGTGCTGGCGGACACCATCATCTTCGCCTGCCTGAAGACCTCCATCGGCCTGGTCACCAGCTGCGCGGACGCCTTTTCGCGCATGTTCCCCCGGGGCTGCTCCTATAAGACCTGGGCGGTGATCTTCACCCTGTTCTCCTTCGGCGTATCCAACTTCGGCCTGTCGAAGCTGATCGAATACTCGCTGCCGGTGCTGATGTTCCTCTATCCGCTGTGCATCACGCTGATCGCGCTGGCGCTGTGCGGCGGCCTGTTCGGCCACGACCGGGCGGTGTATGTGAGCGTCACCGTGTTCACGGCCGTCGCCGCGGTGATGGACCTGCTCAAAACCCTGCCCGCGCCGCTGCACATTCCGGGCGTGGATGTATTTGCCGGGAAGTTCCTGCCCTTCTTCCACCTGAACCTGGGCTGGGTGGTGCCGGCGCTCATCGGCCTGATTGTGGGCCTCATCATCCGCAAAATGCGCAGGGCATAAACGAAATAGCGTCCCTCCGGGGGCGCTTTTTCGTTAAGTACACTAGATACGCTGTAAAATGGCTAGAAGGTGTCGAAATTGTGAAAATATATTGACAAAGATTTCGGAGAAGGGTATAATTCGAGAAAAACCTTTGTGGAAGAATAGATTGTTGCTGTAAAGAACAATCAGAGGTATAACAGTGAAAAGAACTGCTTTTCAACAGACGAAAAAAGCCGCTATTTGCGCGAATCTGAAGCGAAACTGGTATTTTCCGGTTTCGGCGATGGCTTTTTTTTGTTTGAATGCAAAGGCAAATCTGGTAGACTTAGCCGGATTGATGATCGTGTTTCTGACAATGATCATTGTTGCTGTGCGGATTCCCTCAATCTG
>JAGBAU010000229.1 GCA_017938785.1 Clostridia bacterium | reverse complement strand
TCGGTGGGTTCGATCGTTACCTCGGCTTCGGGTTCCTCCGTTGCTTCGGGCTTTGCCTCTTCGGTGGGTTCGATCGTTACCTCGGCTTCGGGTTCCTCCGTTGCTTCGGGCTTTGCCTCTTCGGTGGGTTCGATCGTTACCTCGGCTTCGGGTTCCTCCGTTGCCTCGGCTTCGGGCGCTTCCGTTGCGACGGGAGCATCCTGAACCACATCTTCGGTTTCAGGATAGACGCACTCAATCACCTTCAGCGGCAGCTCATAGCTATTATTATAGAAGAGAAGGTTTTTGACGCCCTCGCAGGAGAGGAAATACGGATGCAGTTCTGCCGCCGGATCCATGGGACGCAGCTCCTTCGCATCCACCCAGCCAGTATCCAGTTCCGGTACGCCAACGTGGAAAGCGATCTGTAGGCGGTCGGGATCCGCAGAGCGATCAAATACATAAACAACGCCCTTGCCGATCTCCGCCTTCACTTCCGCAGAGCTGCCTGCCGCATCATAGACGGCAACACCGCTGTTCAGGACCTCAGCATAGCCAAGCACGAATGCCGGGCTCTTGCCCGCATCCGCAGTATAATCTATTGCATTGGGAGCATCGGTTGCCTCGGGAACGACGGTTGCTTCGACGGCAGGGTCCACAGAGCCCGTCTGCTGGACATCCACAACAGGCTCTTGCGTCGCCTCAACAGCGTCCTTGTCCGGCTCTTGCACGGGAGCTTCCGTGGCCTCGACAACAGGGGCTTCGGTGGGAACCGCATCTGATTCTTCCGTCGGCTCTTGTGCGGGGGCCTGGGTAGCTTCCACGACCGGAACCGGAGCCGGCTCCTGCGCAGGAACATTCTCATCATCCTGTTCCACGGGAGCCTGTTCAGGCGCGGACGTCGGATCTGCATCCGGCAGCTGAACCGCCTGCACCACTTCATCTTCTGCGTTTGCACGCAGATCAAGCAGCGTTTCCACGGGTACAGTCGTCATCAGCAGCGCCACGCATACCAGCATCGACAGCGTTCTGATAAACTTTTTCATTTTGGTGCTTAACCTCCTAATGCCAATCCTTTATAACCGTTCTTTAAACACATAAAAATGGATACATCTATCATTATCCAATTTCTAGTATAGCACATTCTCTTGCAAAAGTATAGTTAACATTACGCCCAATGTAATACTTTTACCCCCTCCTCGCGGATTTTTTGTCATATTTTCAGATGTTCATATATATAGACGCAAAAAACAAGGAAAATGTTGGTTTAAATCGGTACATTTTCGATATTTAACACAAACGCCGTATTCTGTGATTTGCATGCGCGTCAGGCCGTGGTTTTTGCGCTGAAAACAAACTCCGTTGCACTCTCATAAGCGGTTTCTGCGGGTAGGATTACCCGGCTGCGCCACTCCGGCAGGTTGACAGCATTGGGAAAGCGCTCTGTCTCCAGGCATATGGCCCAGTTTTTTTCATACACGCTTCCGCCCTTCCCCTTTTCCGCCTCCAGACCGTTGCCGGTATAAACCAGCACACCAGGCGCATCTGAGCGACAGGAAAGCACAAGTCCACTTTTCCGGCTTTCGATCCGCGCATGTTCGCGCATGCCTTCTCCATTCACCAGGAAATAGTGGTCCACGCCTCCACCCGTTCGAATCTCCGGGAATTCTGTATGAAGAAGCACATCGGAGAGTCTCCTGCCGCAGCGCAAATCAAAAGGCGTACCCTCCACCTGTGCAACGCTGCCCGTGCAGATGGGATCGTTTTCCCGCTCCGTCTGCGCATAACCGGAAGCATGAATGGTCAAAAGCTGGTCGCGGCAATGGTTCAGGGCGCCGTCCAGGTTGAAATAGCTGTGATTGGTGAAGCTCACCGCCGTTTCGCGATCACATTCAGCCGCATACTCAAGCCGCAGCACGTTATCAGCCGGGATTCTGTAGCTCAGCCTTACGTTCATGTTCCCCGGAAAGCCGGTCATATCTGGTTTCAGAGTTCGGAAAAGACATATGCCGTCCTCCAGCAGCTTCCAATCCCAGACCTGTGCATGAAAGCCGTTCGGACCGCTGTGCATAGTATCCGGGCCGGCATTCAGCGGCAGCTGAACCTTTTTCCCGTCAACCATAAACCTTCCGCCGCCCGTTCGGTCAGCGAGCGGACCAATCATGGCGCCGAAGAAGGTTTCGCTGCTTTGGTATTCAGCCAGCGTATCATAGCCAAGCACAACATCCAGCTCCCGGCCATCCGCAGCCTTCACACACAGCGCCTGAAGCACGCCGCCGTAATTGGAAATGCTTGCACGCATATTGCCATGATTCAGTTCGAACAGGTATATATCCCTGTCCTGTGCGCTTCCCCAGAGCTTTTTGACTATATTCATGGCATACGTCTCCCTTATCATCCTTATATAAACCAATTCAGGTAAATTATAACATATTAATATGAGAATCAGATGAGAAACCCCGGTCTGTTTTGTAAAGCAGACCGGGGTTTGTTTTCTCAGGCATTTGCGGCCGCGACATTCTTGGTCACAACCACATTCACACCGGTTCCGGCGCAGTTTTCAATCACAACGTCACCGATGCGCACGGGCGCAGGCAGGCATACACGGCGGATTTCCGCCATGCAGTCCATGATGCGCTCCTTGGGAATCTCCGACTCCGTCTTTACGGAAACACGGCTGATTTCTCCGCCTATCAACTCCACAGTGGAGGTCACCATGCGCTTCGGGCAGGTAATTTCATCCTGCGCGTATTTTTCACCGCGCGGACAGGTGTTGCCCGAAACAAGGATTTCCCCGTCCCTGATTTGCACCGTCAGCGTGCAGCCAATGGGGCAACCAATGCAGGTCAGTTCACGCATTTACTCCACCTCCGTGCAAATCCTGATTTCCTTCAGATCCTGTACGGCGTTCAGAGCCGCCTTGTCCAGGATCACCTGCTCCATCTCACCGGGAGCCATGATGCGTTTTTTCTTCTTCATGATGCGCTCACCGTTCAGATAGACGCAAACATAGCGGTCGCGGTAGACGTCCGCCACGCGGAAGCGCACCACCACCTTATCTGCCATGCAGGCGGGGTCAATGTATTGCGGCACAGTATAACGCACACCATTTTCAGCCTTGAGCTGTACAGCGGCATTTCCTCGTGCTTCGCCGCGCACATACAGCGCCGCATTCTCACCTGCAAGCCTGGCTTCCTCGGTAACATAGTCCACCAGATCATGCACATGCAGCACATTGCCGCAGGCAAACACGCCCTCAACGCTGGTTTCCAGCCGGTCACTGACCATGGGGCCGTTGGTCACGGGATTCATGCGCGCATTCATACCGATGGTCAGCTCATTCTCCGGCAACAGGCCAACCGACAAGAGCAGCGTATCGCAGCTGTAGGTTTCCTCCGTACCGGGAATGGGCCGGCGGTTTTCATCCACCTGCGCCAGTGTCACGCCGGTCACGCGCTCGCGGCCATGAATCTGCACAACCGTATGGCTGAGCTTGAGGGGAATTCCATAGTCGTCCAGGCACTGAACTATGTTGCGCTTGAGACCGCCCGAATAGGGCATCAATTCCGCAACCACCTTCACCTTCGCACCCTCCAGGGTCATGCGCCGGGCCATGATCAGGCCGATATCGCCGGAGCCCAGGATGACGGCCTCCCTGCCAACCTTGAAGCCTTCAATGTTCATCAGGCGCTGGGCCGTACCTGCAGAATAGACGCCCGCCGGGCGCGTGCCAGGAATGTTCAGCGCGCCGCGGGGACGCTCCCGGCATCCCATGGCAAGGATGATGGCCTTCGCACGGATGGTTACAAGTCCGTCCTGGGCGCTCACATAGGTAATCTGTTTATCCGCGCTTATTCCGATGACCGTTGCATTCGACCTGCACTCGATGCCTTCTTCATGCACAAGGTCGATGTAGCGGGCAGCATATTCGGGGCCGGTCAGCTCCTCCTTGAAGGTGTGCAGGCCG
>JAGBAU010000228.1 GCA_017938785.1 Clostridia bacterium | reverse complement strand
TCATCGTGGACGAGGAACACGAAAACACCTATCAATCCGAAAGCCGTCCCCGCTACGACGCCCGAGAGGTCGCCTGGCGCAGGGCTGCCGAGAATCATGCCGCACTGGTGCTGGGCAGCGCCACGCCTTCCATCGCCAGCTTCATGCGCGCCATGCCCGGCGTGCGCCCGGAAAACCGGCTGGAGCTGCTGGAAATGCGCGAGCGCGTGCAGGGCCGTCCCCTTCCCGATGTGGAGCTGGTGGACATGCGCGGCGAATTCGAGCGGGGTAACCACTCCGTTTTCTCCGGAAAGCTTACTCAGGCGCTGGAGACCTGCCTTTCGGCGGGAGAGCAGGCCATGCTCTTTATCAACCGCCGGGGCCACTCCACCTTCGTATCCTGCCGCAAGTGCGGCTATGTGGTGAAGTGCGAGCAGTGCGACGTATCCATGACCTACCACCAGACGGAAAACCTGCTCAAGTGCCACTACTGCGGAAATACCATGCAGCCGCCCAGGGCCTGTCCCCAGTGCGGCAGCACCTACATCAAGTATTTCGGCGCGGGTACCCAGAAGGTGGCGGAGGAAGCCAAGCGGCTCTTCCCGGATGCGCGCATCGTGCGCATGGACATCGATACCACCCGGGAAAAGAATGCCCATGAAAAGATACTCAATCGGTTCCGAAGCGGCGAGGCCAACGTGCTCATCGGTACCCAGATGATCGCTAAGGGCTTGGATTTCCCCAATGTCACCCTGGTGGGCGTCATGGCCGCCGATATGACCCTGAACCTGCCGGATTACCGCAGCAGCGAGCGCACCTTCCAGCTGATCACTCAGGTGGCGGGCCGCGCGGGCCGCGCCCAAAAACCGGGCAGGGTCATCGTGCAGACTTATGATCCCGACCACTACGGCATACAGCTGGCGGCGGCGCAGGATTACCGTGCCTTCTACCGCCGGGAGAGCGCCTTCCGCAGAAGCGCGCTCTATCCGCCGTTTACGGAAATCGTGCGCATTGTCTATTCGGGTAAGAACGAAAAGGCGGTGGCTGCGGCGGCCCAGGCGGATGAAACGAAGCTGGGCGCCTGGCTGGATGCGCATGGTATGCGGCCGGATGTGGTGCAGCTGCGTGCGCTGGAAGCGCCCATATCATTGCTGCGCGGTGAATTCCGCTGGCAGCTGTTTTTGAAGATGTATTTCAAGGGAGACCTGAATGCTGTCTGCGAACAGATGCAGGAGATGGCCGAAGCCGCGCCGGACGGCGTGCGTGCGGAGCTGGAGGTCAATCCCGTCAACCTGTATTGAACACAAAAAGTGAGGTAATAGATTATGGCAATCCGCAAGATCGTGAAGCTGGGCGAGGACGATGTTCTGCGCAAGCACTGCCGAAAGGTGGACAAATTCGACAAGCGCCTGCACGTGCTGCTGGACGACATGGCCGACACCATGTACGAAGCCGACGGCGCAGGCCTGGCCGCACCCCAGGTGGGTATCCTCAAGCGCGTCGTGGTCATCGATGTGGGCGAGGGCCTGATTGAACTGGTGAACCCCGAAATCATTGCCTCCGAAGGTACGCAGATGTGCATCGAGGGCTGCCTCTCCGTGCCCGGCAAGCGCGGCAAGGTGGAGCGGCCTGCAATCGTGCGCGTGCATGCCCAGGACCGCGATGGCAACCACATCGAGCTGGAGGGCGAGGAATTCCTGGCCAATGCCATCTGCCATGAACTGGACCACCTCGACGGCGTCATCTATGTGGATAAGATGCTGGAGGATGTGACCGACCAGTACGGGGAGGACGTCGAATAATGCGCATCGTATTCATGGGCACGCCGGAATTCGCCGTGCCGAGCCTGCGTGCTCTGCTGGACAACGGTTATGATGTGGTGGCCGCCATCACCCAGCCGGACCGCCCCGCAGGACGCGGCCATAAGCTCACTCCCTGCCCGGTGAAGGTGCTCTCCCAGGAGCGCGGCGTGGCCGTCTATCAGTTTGAAAAGCTCAAGAAGGAGGGCGTGGAGTGCCTGAAGGAACTCAAGCCGGACATGTTTGTCACGGCGGCCTTCGGTCAGCTGCTCTCCCAGGAAATCCTGGATATTCCCCAGTACGGCACGGTGAATGTGCATGCATCCCTGCTGCCCCAGTATCGCGGCTCTGCGCCCATCAACTGGTGTATCCTGAACGGGGAAACCAAAGCGGGCGTCACCACCATGCTCACCGATATCGGCATGGATACGGGCGATATGCTTTTGAAGGCCGAAACAGAAATCGGCGAGATGGAAACTGCCGGGGAGCTCACTGTGCGCCTTTCCGAAATCGGCGCGCAGCTGCTCATCGATACGCTGAAGCGCTATCCCCACGGCGATCTGAAGCCCACGCCCCAGGATGAGGAAAAGTCCAGCTACCAGCCCATGCTCAATAAGGAAATGGGCTGGATCGACTGGACGAAGAGCGCAAAACACATCGCCTGCCAGGTGCGGGGTCTGAATCCCTGGCCCGGCGCTTATACGGAGAATGAAAACGGCCGCCTGAAGGTGTACCTTGCCCGCGCCTGCGAAGCCAAGGGCGAGGCCGAGTGCGGCACCGTTGTGGTTTCCAGCGCCAAGGAAGGCCTGTTCATCGCCTGCGGCGAGGGCTGGCTGGAAGTGCTGGAGATGCAGGCACCCAATGCAAAGCGCATGCCCGCGAAGGCTTACCTTCAGGGCAAGAAGATTGAAATCGGTACCAAATTTGACTGAAGCGAGGCATAAGCCGGATGGATCAGCAGGGTAAACAGGAAAAGAAAAACTTCCGCGGGAATGCAAAGCCCGCCTATAGTGAAAAGAAGAGCTTCAATCGCGGTCCTAAGAGCGAGGACGGCGAAAAGCGCAGCTTCAACAGAAACGGCAAGAACTTCGGCGATAAGAAGTTTGGCGATAAAAAGTTCGAAGGCAAAAAGTTCGAGGACGGAAAGCCCCAGGGCCGCCGCTTTGACAACCGCGGTAAAAAGCCCATGCCCGTAAAAAACGAAGGACCCTCCGCCCGCGATGTGGCGCTGAAGGCCCTGCGCAACGTCTTCCGGGACAATGCCTATGCCGCACAGGCGCTGGACCGCGAACTGAGCGCCGTCAAGCTCAGCGATGAGGACCGCCGCCTGGCTGCCAGCCTGTTCTACTTCACGCTGGAGAACCGGCTGCGCATCGAAAAGCTCATCGCAGCCAAGGTGAAGTCCCGTCCCGAGCCGGAGATCATGGAAATCCTGGACCTGGCCGTGGCCCAGATTTTGTTCATGGACAAGATTCCGGATCATGCCGCCGTGGATGAGGCCGTGAAGCAGACTCGCAGGGCCCGCAAGGAAACCATGACCGCACTGGTCAATGCCGTGCTGCGCGGCCTGATCCGCGAGCGCGATGCGGGCGAACTGGCCCTGCCGGATAAGGAGACCGAGCCGGAGAAGTATATCTCCGAGAAGTATTCCGTGGCCCTGCCGCTGGTGGAGCGCCTGGTTGCCGCCTATGGCGTGGAACTTACCGAGCAGATTGCCGCCTGGTCTCCGGACCGTCATTCCGATACCATCCGTCCCAACCGCCTGACCATGAGCGATGAACAATTCGAAGCATGGCTCACCGAAAACGGCTTCAACTGGGAAAAGGCCACCGTACCCGGCGCATACCGCGTCACCGGCGCAGGCAGACTCGCCTCCCATGAAGGTTATCGCAAGGGTATCTTCTCCATCCAGGGCGAAAGCTCCATGCTGGCTGCACTGTCCATGGGCGTCAAGCCTGGCATGCAGGTGCTGGACGCCTGCGCCGCTCCCGGCGGCAAGAGCTGTCTGATAGCGGAAATCATGAAGGGTGCAGGCCGCGTATATGCATGGGATCTGCATGAGCACCGCGTGGAGCTGATCAAGGCCGCCGCGCGCCGCCTGAGACTGGAAAATATCCGTA
>JAGBAU010000227.1 GCA_017938785.1 Clostridia bacterium | reverse complement strand
TCGGTGCCGTAGTTGTTGTTGATGTCCAGGCATGCGGTGGACTTTCCGGATGCGCAGGTCAGGGCCATCTGAGGCAGTGCGTTGGAAGCGTCAACCTCGCAGGTTGCGGGGATGCCCAGGCTGTTCAGGATGCCCAGCAGGGAGCAGGGTGCGATATGGAGCATGTGCTGCAGTTCGCTCCAGCAGCGTACGGCGATGGCGTCCAGCTTCTCGGCGTCGATGAAAGCTTTCAGGGTTGCGCCGAACTTGGCCAGGTTCTCAAGAGCATAATCTGCTGCGTCGCTGAAATCGGCTGCCTCGAGGAGCTTCTCCTTGAAGAACTTCACGTCTGCGCTCTCGGGATCGATTTCGTTGTACTTTTCCATGACCATGGTCAGGTCGTAGGTTTCAGTATCGCAGCCAACAGCTTCCATGGCGCCCTCGTCGAAGCGAACGGACTTAAAGGCGGTGGTGCGGGCGCCGAATACGCCCAGACGCATGTAGCGCATGCGCTTTACGATGTTGCAGATGGAAACGAACTCGGTCAGCTCCTTATTGAACTCTTCGCTCAGGGGATGCATGACGAAGGGCTTGCCGGAGGTGAACTTGAACTTCATCTGCTTGAAGACGGAGCACAGGCCCAGCTTGCCGCAGAATGCATCGCGGCGGTTTGCAAAGTCCATCTTGCCGATCTCGTCCGGATAGGCCTGCAGCAGAACGGGAACGTTCACATCGCGCAGAGCGGCCTTGATGCCGTTTTCATCGCCGAAGTTGGGCAGGCAGATGATCACGCCGTCGTATTCGCCATGGTGTGCTTCCAGGAAATCATGGTAAATCATGCCTTCCTGAGTGGTTTCGACTGCACCGTACTTAACCTTGTCCTTTTCGATTTCCAGCAGCTCAACGCCGACCTTCTGGGTGGCCTGGCGCATCTCATCGTATGCAGCCTCGATTACAGAGCTCGGGAAAAAACCACGATTGGCAACCAGCAATGCAAGTTTCATAGTTTGACCTCCTGAATACAATATAATGTTATGCAAAAGCAATAGGTTGATTCTATATTAGCACATAACAGATGATTTGGCAATCGTTTTCCTAGTAAAAAACGACGGGAAAATTATTCTCAAATTGCTCAAAATGAAAATGTGGAGGCGCTATAATTTGTACTATTTTATAGTAGATTTCAGCTTCACTTTGTGTTATAATCCTTGCATAAACAGATTGGGAGGCAATATCATGGGCAAACTGATCAAAGAATTCAAAGAATTTGCATTCCGCGGAAATGTAATCGACATGGCTGTCGGTGTTGTCATCGGTTCTGCATTCACTGGAATCGTAACCAGCATCGTAAACGACCTCTTCACTCCCCTGATCGCCAAGCTCACCGGCAGCGTAGATTTCTCCGCCCTGACCATCGCCCTCGGCGCCGCAGAGGATGCACCGAAAATCGCCATCGGCAACTTCATCCAGACCGTCATCAACTTCCTGCTGATCGCCGTGTGCGTATTCATGTTTGTGAAGTTCGTCAACAAGCTGCGCAAGCCCCAGGAAGAGCCCGCACCGGCCAAGGCTCCCCGTCTCTGCCCGTTCTGCAAGAGCGAAATCGCAGACGAAGCCACCCGCTGCCCGCACTGCACTTCCCAGCTTGGCTAATTGGATACAAACACTGCGGAGCGTCGTAAGACGCTCCTTTTTCATCGGAGGATCAAAATGCGCATACGACGCGGCAAGAGCGATAACTTCAACAAAATCACGGGATTGGCCATCGCCGCCAACGCCATACAGATCATCTGTGCGTTGGGCATCCTGATTCATGCGGTTTTCAGCGATAGCTTCTATATTCCGGAGCAGGCCGAAACCGCTTTGGTTGCGGTTGCATCGTTCGTTGTCATCTGGGGCGCCATCGTGGATATACGCGACGCGTTCGTGATGCGCCGTGTTGAACAGCAGCGCCATATGCTGGAGGAGGCTTACGGCCAGCTGGAAAACCTGAACCTGACGCTTCGCCGCCAGCGGCACGACTTCAAAAACCACCTGCAGGTCGTTTACACCCTTACGGAAATGCAGGCATATTCAGATGTGCAGGATTACGTGCAGAAGATCTATGAGGATGTGCAGTCCGTTGGAAACCTGATCCGCACCTCCGTCCCCGCCGTGAACGCCCTGCTATCTGCAAAGAGCGCCGACTGCGATGAACAGGGAATCCGCTTTGCGGTTGATATTCAATCCTCCTGGGAGGAAATTCCCGTGGCCGGCTGGGAGCTTTGCCGCATCATCGGAAATCTTGTGGATAACGCAATGGACGCTCTGCTTGAAGCAGGCACCTCAGACGCCACCATCTGCGTGCGCATTGGCGAGGACATCCCCTCCTGGACCCTTTGCGTGGAAAACAATGGGCCAGAGATTCCCGTTGAGCACAAAAAGAGCATCTTCCTTCCCGGCTTTACCACCAAGAGCGCCGGACACGGCAACGGTCTGAGCATCGTGAGCGAATTGGTTGAAAAGTACGGCGGCGAGCTGCACATGGTATCCGTACCGGCGCGCACGGCATTCTCCTGCATCTTCCCCAAGAAGGAACAAACGCAGCCCGGATAAAAGCAGCAAGCCCCGACGCACATGCGCCGGGGCTTGCTGCTTTTATTTTGCGTTTTTTGAAATCTCACGAAGAATGGCATTCAGGATGGTAATGGTCACCGGAATACCTCCCTTCTTTCCGCGTACCACGATGGAGGTCAGGTCGCTGTCGATCAGCTTTTCCTTGAGCTGGACGACGCTGGCAAAGCCGGTGGATGCTGCGAGTACACAAACATCACTCATGGGCTCGTGCTGACGGCGGCGTATCATGCGGTTGATGGCTGCCGGCGCGCTGCCGACGACCATGAGCTTCGGACCGGAAATGGCCAGGCCGTAATCCACTGCGATTTCCGCGCGGGTAATCCTGCGCTGCTCCGCCAGCGAAATCACCTGCGGCTCATCGATAAAGCAGGCTACCTTGGCTCCCTTATTTCCCAACAGGCTCAGGTCAACGCCGTTGCCTACCAGGGTGGTGTCCGTAATAATGGTGCCGCCCATTTCAATCAAACGTTTGATGTGGGTAATTGCGGTGGGACTGAAATAGATGCTCTGGGAAAGTGTGGAGTCATTGGTCTCGCGCTCAATCTCAGCAAGAATCGACGCCATTTCCTGAGTCATGTAGGGCATTCCCACGCCATGGCGGTTTCCATCCCCTTGAGTTCTACGAATCAAAATATACACTCCCTGCATTTCGCTTAAGAATTTATTAATTGGTACAACCTATTAACTATATTAAGGATTTTACCCCGGCCTGTCAAGGCAGATTCTTTGAGCTTTTCAAATTTAACCTCTGTTGCAAAAAACGCTCACAAACCGCACAAAAGAAGAGAGCCGCAAATCATTCTGCGGCTCTCCATTCTTTACTTTGGCTTACATGTAATCTTCCGAAGGACGAACGATCGCGCATCCGCTTTCCTGGTCGAAACCTTCCAGAACCAGCAGGGAATGCGCGCCCTTAACGCGCTTCTCCTCCGGTACGGCGGTGGAAATCATCACGCACACGCCCACAACCTCCGCCTGGAATTCGCGCATCATATCCACCATGCCTTGCAACGTTCCGCCGCCCTTCATGAAGTCGTCAACGATCAGGGCGCGCTGGCCGGGGTTGACTGCCCTGCGGGCGAGGGCCATGGTTTCAATGCGGTCGTTTCCGCCTGCGATATAGTTGATCTTTACAGCGGAGCCCTCATATGCGCGGCTGTCCCTGCGGGCGATTACCAGCGGAACATTGAGCATGCGGGCCGTCATCAGCGCAATCGGAATGCCCTTGGTTTCCATGGTAAGCACGAAATCGGGAGCCTTGTCATAGTAATTCATGGCAAGAATCTCGCCCAGCGCCTGGGCGGTATCCGACTCGGAGGTCACATCCGAGGTATACAGGAAGCCGCCGGGCAGCATACGACCGGGCTCCTGCAGACGGTTGGCCAGATTCTTCAGCACACGGCTTGCCTTTTCTGCACTGGGGATGGCGCGATAGCGCACACCGCCCGCTGCGCCGGCAACCGTTTCAACGCGGCCGAGGTCAAACTGAGCAAAGGAGTTGCTGACCAGATCGATATCCTCGCTGATGGTGGATTTTGCAGCGCCAAACAACTCACAAAATTCCCCCAGGGTATGAATTCGATTCGGCGTCTCCGTGAGGATGCGCGTCATTGCGCCCAGACGTTCGTTTCGCTTGATCTTATCCATGGTATCTGCACTCCTTCTGCCGAATATTCAAAACGTTTCTATACATTATAATTCGGCATTGTTAGTTTTTGGCGACTTTCAGGTGCATTTTAACTTCTGTACGAACTTTTAACGTAGTTTACAGGGCAAATCTTCACTTGTGCTTGAAGTCGGAGCATTTTTCAATTATAATATAAAGTAGTAAATTATGAAAACATGCCGTATTCAGGCAAAATCTTAGAATTTGGAGAGTAGGCACGATGGTTGAGAACATTCGTGATTATCATGGCAAAAGGGTTCATTTCATCGGCATCGGCGGCAGTTCCATGTCCGGCCTGGCCGGCCTTTTGCAGGATGAAGGCTATATCGTAAGCGGTTCCGATAAGACCCGCTCCCACAAGACCGACCACCTGGCTGAAAAGGGCATTCAGATTGTCATCGGCCACCACGCCGAAAGCGTACATGGCGTGGATGTGATCGTCTATTCCGCCGCGATTTCTCCGGAAAACCCGGAGCGCGCAGAAGCCTTCAGGCTGAACATCCCCCAGATCGAACGCTGCGATCTAATCGGCCAGCTGATGGAGGGCAGCAGCTTCGCCGTCGGCGTAAGCGGCACCCACGGCAAGACCACCACCACGTCCATGCTTGCCCAGGCCTTCCTGTCCGCAGGCGCCGATCCTTCCATTCATATCGGCGGCGAACTGGATTTCATCGGCGGCAGCACCCGCCGGGGCGACGGCAGGGACTTCATCGTGGAAGCCTGTGAATTCAACCGCAGCTTCCTGCATTTCAAGCCCACCATCGCCATCATCACCAATATTGATGAGGATCACCTGGATTGCTTCGGCGATATTGAACACATCGAAGCTGCCTTCCGCCAGTATGTCGAGCTTCTGCCCGAGAACGGCTGGTGCGTAGCCTGGGGCGATGACGAGCGTGCGCGCCGGGTGTGCCTGGATAGCCACTGCAACGCCCTCACCTACGGCATTGGCGAAAACAATGACCTGCGCGCTGTAAACCTTACATACGACGAACTGGGCCGGGCAGACTTTGATGCTGTACTGCATGGTGAAGTTCTCGGTCACTTCCACATCGGCGTATCCAGCAAACCCAATATGCTCGACGCCCTGGCCGTCATCGGCGTATGCCACATCCGTGGTCTGGACCAGGCGAAGGTCAGCGAAGCGCTGCATAACTTCGTGGGCGCCCACCGCCGCTTTGAGCTGACCAGCACCACCGACGGCGTTAAATGCTACACGGACTACGGCCACAATCCTGCAGAGATCAAGAATGCGCTGCAGATTGCAAGCCTTCAGCCGCACAAGACGCTCTGGTCCGTATTCCAGCCCCACACCTATTCCCGCACAAAGACCCTGTTCGACCAGTTCCTGGAGACCTTTGATTTGGCTGACCACGTTCTGGTGACGGATATCTGCGCAGCACGCGAGGTTGATCCCGGCGACATCAATTCCGAAATGCTCATCGCTCCCCTGCGCGCACGCGGTGTGGACGCCATCCTCACCCCCACCTTTGACGATGCCGAAGCCTATCTCCGCGCCCATTGGCAAAGCGGCGATTTGATGGTCAGCCACGGCTGCGGTGACATCGACCTGCTCAATGAACAAATTGCCCTGCACGGCGATACGAAGCATTGATCGGAGGAAACAGTTTTGAA
Source organism: Clostridia bacterium (assembly GCA_017938785.1). The sequence goes on along the minus strand of JAGBAU010000227.1, from coordinate 709 downwards.
GAGATTTATCAGCCTTATGCTCGTTTGCGTCCTATGCATGGCCATGTTTGCCGGCTGTGATCGCAAGCCCTCCACCGCACCCGCTGCCAATGAAACAGCACAGTCGGGAAGCTTTGCTCCCGAAACCACCGCAGTGGCTTCCAGCGGGCTTGTGCAGGCCATCGACAGCGTTCAGGACGCTGAATCTGCCAGCGCCACAGGAAATGAAGCCGTCGATGATCAGCCCGTCGCACAGGACGCCGCTGCAACGGATGAAATCGCGGTGGACGAAGTGATCGCCGAGCCTTCCCTGGAGCCTGCGCCCGCAGTCACCGAGGAGCCGAAGAACGATACGGTCATCATGCCCTTCGCAACGGCCACCCCTCAGCCCAATGTCACCGTTAATAGTTACTCTGAAGTTGTCGTGGACGAACTGGGTTTCAAATTTGACCATCCCTCCGACTGGAACAATATTCCCGGCCGCTCCACCGTTTGCTATGTGCAGCCCCTGGAGAACGGAACGGTTTATCCTGCGCGCGTAGCCGTCACCATGAAAAAGCTTGCACACAAGTGCAGCTCCTCTGAGGCGACAAAGGAACTGGCAGAATATGTCAAGATGCTTAGAACCCAGTACGACTACGCCACCTTCAAGGTGAACAAAACCCTGGATGAAAGCACCAAGTTCATGGGCAACAAGGCCATGGCCACCACCTACCTTGCCTATGATGGA
>JAGBAU010000226.1 GCA_017938785.1 Clostridia bacterium | reverse complement strand
GGTCTCTCCTCCGACGAGTTCTGCGAAAAGCTGCTCTACAGCCACCGTGTCGCCACCGTTCCCGGCACCGCCTTCGGCAAGCTGGGCGAGGGGCACATCCGCTGCAGCGCGGCGTCCTCCAATGAAAATATCCAGAAGGCCCTCGACCGCATCAAGGCCTTCATGGATACCCTGTAAATGGAACCAATTTTAAAGGATACGAACTGTTTCGTATCCTTTTTTTCTATCGTTTCAAGAAAAGTACATTTTTTGCCGCATATAATGGAGGAATTTTCCTTGGGCTTATGGAAATGATAAAGTTGGATGAATCTGTTTAAGGAGTTTTTCCCCAAATGAAAAGGTTTTTGATCCTGTTTTTTGCGCTGATGATCCTGATCGCCCTGCCGGCATGTGCCGAGGAGGGTGCAAACCTGATCGTCAACGGTGATTTTTCCCTCGTGGATGCCAATGGCATGCCGGAGGGCTGGTCCCGCGGACTGTGGTTCACCGATACCGGCGTGAGCCAGCTCTACGTGGATGAAAACGGCTACGACGGCAACTGCATCGCCGTGGTGAATGCCGACCCCAACGACGCCCGCTTCGCTCAGACCATACCGGTGGAACCGGACAGCATCTACCGCTTCAGCTGCATGGTCAAGGCTGAAAACTGCGGCGACCAGGGCTACGGCGCCACCCTGTCCATCGAGGATACCTTCACCTATTCCGATTCCGTGCTGGACACCCACGGCGAATGGCGGGAGTTGACCCTCTACGGCCGCACCGGCGAGGACCAGGACGAAGTCACCCTCATGGCCCGCGTGGGCGGCTACGGCATGATCAACACCGGCCGCGCATGGTTCGATAACATCGAGGCCGTACAGCTGGATGAAGCACCCGAGGGCGTGAGCGTGCTCTCCCTGATTCGTGAGGAATCCTCTTCCTCGGGCAGCAGCGCCTCCTCCGAAACCGCCAGTGATGAGGCTCCTGCACGCAACACTGAAGCCTATCTGCTGATGGCCATGCTCTATGGCGTGCTGGTTCTCGCCATCGCACGGCGCATGGGCCGCATCAGTGCTTCCTCTGCGCGCAGGGAAACCCTGCTGGCCGCAGGCCTTGTGGCTGCATTCGTTGTGCGCCTGGTTCTGAGCGTCACGGTGCGCGGCTACAACACCGACATCAACTGCTTCTCCGCCTGGTCCGAGCGCATGTTTGATCTGGGTCCGGCCCGCTTCTATGCGGAGGACTACTTCTGCGATTATCCTCCGGGATACATGCTGCTTCTGTGGATTCCCGCAGCCATCCGCAACCTGTTCGGTCTTGAACTGCAGGGCGGCGCGCACCTGCTGCTGCTCAAGCTCATCCCCATCATCTTCGACCTGCTGGGCGCGCTGCTGATCTGGCGCGTGGCGGAAAAACGCCATGCAGGCGGCCGAATCGCCGCTGTACTGGCCCTGCTGTATGCCTTCAACCCGGCGGTACTCATCGATTCCGCCGCATGGGGGCAGATCGATTCCATCTTCACGCTGCTGATCGCCGTCTGCGCGCTGGAAGCAGCGGAGGAGAAATACATCCCCTCCCTGGCCGCATTCGCGCTGGCCATGCTGATCAAGCCCCAGGCCATGCTGTTCGGCCCCCTGGGCCTGTTCGCCATCCTGGTGTTCCTGATCCGCAGCCGCAGCGGCAAAAAGGTTCTCGAATTCATCTTGGGCGCGGCAGTTGCGCTGGGCATCCTGTATATCTTTGCCTTCATCTTCACCGTCGGCAAGGCCGAAGGCGTACTGGATGCCGTTGTACGCCCGGTTTCCTGGCTGGTTTCCCTGTACGGCGAAACCCTGGGCAGCTATTCCTATCTCACCATCAATGCTCTGAACCTGTACACCCTGCTGGATTACAACTGGGTTTCCACTGCGGCCCAGCCCCTGTGGACGGTATTCGCCTATGTAATGTTCGCCCTCTCCTACCTGTTCAGTATGTTCCTGTGCGCCAAATCGAAGCGCAGGCATCATCTGGTTCTGGCCGGCGGCGTATTGATCGTGCTGATCTTCACCTTCGGCCCGATGATCCACGAGCGCTACATCTTCCCGGCGCTGCTGCTGCTCACCCTGGCATACGCCATCGAGCGCGACCGCCGCATTCTGCTGAGCCTGACGGTGATCACCATCACCACCGCCATGAACGAGCTGCTGGTGCTGCAGGGCGGCATGGGCAGCGGAAACTTCGGCCACCTGCAGGACAGCGAACAATGGCTCAACGCCCTGCTTTCCCTGGCAAATGTGGTCAATGCACTGTATCTCATCTGGGTATCGGTGGATATCTGCGCCCTGAACCATATCTGCCCCCTGTGCCTGAGGGATGAGGAAGAAGTTCCCGTCCTCCAGCCCAGCAGGGACCACAAGCTGCGCCTGCGCTTCAGGGACTATGCGCTGATGATCGCCGTCACCGCCGTATACGCAGTGGTCGCCTTCGTGAACCTGGGCAGCATGGAAGCGCCCCAGACCACCTGGGTTTCCAGCCAGTCCGGTGAAAACATCGTGTTCGACCTGGGCGAAACCGAAACCTTCCGCATGACCTACTACGGTGGAATCTGCAATTCCACCTTCACCGTGGAACTCTCCAACGACGGTGAAAACTGGACGGAACCCTACTTCGCCAACTACAAGCAGGGTGAAATCTTCCGCTGGATTTACTACGTTCCCCTGAACGAGGAGCTGAACGTCGTCTACGACCAGACCTATGATCCCGGCGACGGCAGCGCATATGTCACCTTCGCATCCACGGGCGTAGAGCATCCCATACAGACTGCCCGTTATGTTCGCATCACCGCCCAAAGCGCAGGCCTGCGTCTGAGCGAGGTGGGCTTCTGGAGCGAAGACGGACAGCTGCTGCCCATCCAGAACATCGTGCGCAGTGGTGAATACGCCGATTACGCCACCGATGCAAACCTGCTCATCGACGAGCAGTACACCGTTGCAGAGGTTCCCGGTTACTACAACGGCACCTACTTCGATGAAATCTATCATGCCCGCACGGCCTACGAGCTGCTCCACGGCGAATCCGTGTATGAGTGGACCCATCCGCCGCTGGGCAAGGTGCTGATGATGATCGGCATCCAGCTCTTCGGCATGACCCCCTATGGCTGGCGCTTCATGGGCGCGCTGATCGGCGTACTGATGCTGCCGCTGATGTACCTGCTGGCCAAGCAGCTCACCAAATCCACGAAACTCAGCTTCATTG
>JAGBAU010000225.1 GCA_017938785.1 Clostridia bacterium | reverse complement strand
CCCTTGGCTGCATCGCCGAAGAGGTTCGGGAAGGTTGCGCCACCGTTGCGCAGCATGGCAGCGCCGCGGCAGATGTACATGGTACCCAGGGTGGCAATGAATGCGGGTACATTCATGTGGGCAATCAGGAAGCCGGAGAACAGGCCGATGATGATGGCCAGGATGAACACCACCAGCAGGATCAGCGGAACATTGGGATAAATGGTGCCGGCAATCCACGGAACGCGTATACCTTCAACCATCAATCCACCGGCAATCATACCGGAAAGACCGACAACCGCGCCGACGGACAGGTCGATGCCGCCGGTGATGATGACCAGGGTCATACCCAGGGCCAGCAGGCCGTAGATGGAGGAATGCTTCACCATGAGCACGATGCTGCTCCACTCGGTGAAGTTGGGGGCCTTGAAGCTGAAGAAGATCAGCAGGATAAACAGGGCGATGAAGGTTCTTGCCTTCAGGAGCAGCATACCGATGGAGTTGCCGCCCGCCGTCTTTTTCTGTACGTTATTGCTCATTATGTAGCGCTCCCTTCAGATTTTGCGGCTTTGCCGGTGTGCAGGTTGGCTGCGGAGGCGATGACCAGGGCGTCCTCAGTGATTTCATCGCCGGTGAGATCGGCGGTCAGCTTGCCGTTACTCATAACCAGCACGCGGTCGCATACGGAGATGATTTCCTTCAGTTCACTGCCCACGAAGATGACACCGTTGCCCTGTGCGGCAAACTGGCGCATCAGGATGAAGATATCCGTCTTCGCACCAACATCGATACCGCGGGAGGGTTCATCCATCATGAAGATCTTCGCATTGGCCATGACGCACTTGCCGATGACCACCTTCTGCTGGTTGCCGCCGGAGAGGCTGGTGATCAGGTGCTTCACGTCCGCCACCTTCACCTGCATGTCCTTGACAGTCTGCTTCACGGCCTCCTTGCACTGGGCCTTATTGATGATGCCGTTCCTGGTGAACTGGGGAATCGAGGTCAGCAGCAGGTTATCGGAGATGGACATGGTCTGAACCAGGCCGTCCTTCTGGCGATCCTCGGGCACCAGAACCATGCCTCGGGCAATCTGGTCGGTAACGTTGGGCTTTTGAATGGTTTCGCCGCCGATCACGATGGTACCGGTGGATTCCGAATGAAGGCCCATCAGGCTCTCCACAAGTTCGGTGCGTCCCGCGCCCATCAGGCCGTAGATGCCCAGAACCTCTCCCTTGTGCAGGGTGAAGGAAACATGATCCACAGTCCAGCCGCCGCCGAGACGGGGTAGACAGTAGTCCTGCACCTGCATCAGCTCTTCTTTTTCGCCGCTGTAGGGAATCTTTTCAATGGTCAGGTTGGAATGGCCCACCATCTTTTCAACGATCCAGCTGACGGAGATATCCTTGACCTCGGCATTGGCCACCCATTTGCCGTCGCGCAGGATGGTGACATAATCGCCGACGCGGATGATTTCTTCCAGTCTGTGGGAGATGTAGATGATGGCGATGCCGCGCTTCTTCAGATCCTCGATCAGGGTAAACAGCACTTCTACCTCCGCATTGGAAAGGGAGGAGGTGGGTTCGTCCATGATGAGCACCTTCAGCTGGTCATGCAGCATGGTCTTGGCAATTTCCACGATCTGCTGCTGGCCCACGCGCAGGTTGAGCATGATGTCGTTGGGATCGATGCCCGGCTGCAGGGTGTCCAGGATTTCGCTGGCGCGCTTAACCTGGGTCTTACGATCGATCATGCCGTGCTTTTTGAGTTCCTTGCCGGCGAACATATTATCGGCTACCTTCATCTCCGGGAACAGGTTCAGTTCCTGGTGGATGATGCCCACACCCGCCGCGCTGGCTTCGCGGGTGTTCTGGAACTTCACTTCCTTGCCGTCCAGCAGGATCTTGCCGCTGGTAGGCTTTTCAATACCAGCCAGGATCTTCATCAGCGTGCTCTTACCTGCGCCGTTTTCGCCGATGAGCACGTTTACCTTGCCGGGATAAATATCAAAACTGACTTCATTCAGGGCCAATGTGCCGGGATACTGCTTGGATACCCCGATGGCCTGCATTACGGGTTGATGCTGCATTTGATCAACCTCCCGTCACGTTCATTTCAACAGGAATGATCACGAAATTATCAAGGCCCGGTGCGGTCATGGAGATGCAGCCGTAAACGCTCAGCTCCTTGCCAACCATCTCCTCGGCGGTATAGGCGGCGAAGATAGATTCCTTAACCTTGTTGTTGAAGGCGGTGGACAGGTCTGCAAATTCAACCTGATTGGCGAAATCATCCAGTTTCAGGAAGGCAACGCCGTCGCGGATGGCGTTCTTGACGTTGGTGGAGAACACCTTGCCGAAGTGCACCTTGCAGTCGGCCACGCCGTCATAGGGAGCCACATCCAGCACCAGCTGCACCTTGTTCTTGGAATCGGCGTTGGCCAGTTCCAGAACCTTGGCGTCTGCCTTCACGCAGAAGCCCCATGCACTGGTTTCATTGGCACGGTAGCCGTAATTTGCGCCGGCTGCGCCCAGTTCGGCAGTGGTATCGGCGATCAGGGTCGTCATATCCACAGCACGTTCCTTGACAGTGGGCACGATTTTGGCGTCCCAGTTGTCCAGGCAGTACTGCTCGGCAAAGCTGAGTTCTTCCACCACGACCTCATTGCCGTCGGCGTCGATGATGGTTTCCACTACGGGATCGGGAACGATGGTTACACGGCAGGTGCAGAGGATCAAAACCACGATCACCACAGCTGCCAGAAGCTGAAAAATATTGATCTTCTTATTCTTCATAAATCGATACTCCCCTTATTTAAGAACCACCGGATATTCTGAAAACACCGGCAATTCCCTTCTCAGTAAGAACACCGAAATCTCTCCTTCAGAGAGCTTCCGGCACGGGAAACCGCTTCGCGATTGCCCTATTCCTGTAAGTCAAAAAAGAGGGGCGGCCGCGGCTGAACCGCGTGCCGCCCCTGCAATGTGCTCAGGAATTAGCCGATCAGAGCGAAGTTGTCCAGAGTTGCTGCATTGTCAGCATTGATCAGGACGCAATCCATCAGCTGTTTCTCTTCCATGCCGGTGGAGCCGGTCTTGATGTACTGGTCAGCCTGTACAACAGCCTGCTCTGCGATGTAAGCGATGGGCTGCAGGCCGGTGGCCTTGATTTCGCCGCGCAGGATGGAGTCGCGAACGTCGTTGGAGCCGTCGAAGCCGCATACAACAACGTCGGTCATGCCGGCCTTCAGGCAAGCTTCGATAACGCCCATGGCCATAGTGTCGTTGCCGCAGATAACGCCCTTGATGTTAGCAGCGCCCTGAGCCTGGATGATGGATTCCATCTTCTCGTAGGCTTCGGTCTGCTCCCAGTTTGCGGTCTGCTGCTCGATCATTACGAGGCCTTCATACTGGTCGATAACATCGTGGAAGCCCTGGGAACGGACGCCGGCGTTGGTGTCGGATTCCTTGCCCAGCATTTCAACGTAGTTGCCCTCTTCGCCCATGCACTCTACGAAGTACTCGGCGACCAGGGAAGCGCCCTGATAGTTGTTGGAAACCATCTGTGCAACGGCGTCGCCGGTGGAGTTGATTTCACGGTCTACCAGGAAGGTGGGGATGCCGGCAGCCTTGGCGGCCTGAACGGGAGCGATGGTGGCGTCAGCGCCTGCGTTGTCGCAGATGATGGCGGCAGCCTTGCGGGCGATGGCGGTATCGAATGCTTCTGCCTGCTTGGTTACATCGTCGTCATGCTGGATGACCAGGGAGTCATAGCCCAGCTCGGTTGCCTTGGCGGATGCTGCATCAGCAACGGTCTTGAAGTAGGGGTTTGCATGGCTGGGGGTGATGATCACGATGAGGGGTTTTTCTTCTGCCAGTGCGCTGAACATGGTCAGCACCATCAGAACGGAAAGAATCAGAGCTACGATTTTCTTCATGGGGGTACCTCCTTTAAAATTTACCTATTTCTTAGCGCAGATCCAGCTGCGCAGGAAATCAAATCTCACACCTCTTAAAGTTTATATAATCCTTATGGCCATTCTGCTGCATTTACGAACTATTTTTGTGCCTTTTGATTAGTTTGATTATACACCTGCCAGAACTAAATTTAAATAAATTATTTAGCAAACATTGACTAAATTCACTTAATTCACTATAATTATACAAGAAGAACTGTAAAGGGGTGCGATGCGGATGTCCATTACCGCCAAAGAACTCGCAAAGCTATTGAATTTGTCGGAGGCCGCCGTCTCCCTGTCCCTGAACAACAAACCCGGCGTAAGCACGCAAACCCGCAAGCGCGTATGGGAGGCTGCGCAGGAAATGGGCTATGATTTTTCCAAGCGCGCTATACCCCATATGGAGTTCAAGGGCACTATATGCCTGGTGATCTACAAAAAAAGCGGCGCAGTCGTTGCCGACACGCCGTTTTTCTCTTCTCTGACAGAGGGTGTTTTGGTGGGATGCAAGAAATGCGATTATGAACTGGTCATACGGCACCTGTATGAGGATGAGAATCTGGATGACCAGCTCTACCTGCTGGAATCCGCCAAATTTGCGGGCATCATTGTGTTGGCCACAGAGATGGACATGGCCTCCATGCAGCCCTTCTCACAACTGAAGACCCCCATCGTCATCCTCGACTCCTACTTCGATACACTGCCCTACGATTGCGTACTCATCAACAATATCCAGGGCGCATTCATCGCCACGGACTATCTCATCAATAAAAAGAAAAAGCAGCCGGGTTACATGCATTCCGCCTACTCCATCTCCAACTTTGAAGAGCGCGCCGATGGTTTCTACAAGGCCATCCGGGCCAACGGTATGTCCACATCCAAGTGCATCGTGCACCACCTGACGCCTTCAGAGGACGGCTCCTATGCGGACATGCGGGCGCTGATCGAATCCGGCGAGGAGCTGGCGTCCTGTTACTTTGCCGACAACGACTACATTGCCATCGGCGCAGTCACCGCGCTGAAGGAAGCTGGTTACAGAATTCCTGAGGATATCGCCGTTGTGGGCTTCGACGATCTGCCTATGTGCGAATATTTCTCTCCCCCGCTGACCACCATTCATGTGCCCAAGCAATACCTTGGTGAAACCGCCGCGCGGCGCATGGCCCAAATCATCGAAACGAAGTCCCATACGCCGGTGAAAACCGAGGTCAGCACCACACTGGTCAAGCGAAAGAGCGTATGAAGCGCCTGATTTATACGCCACGCGCTATGTGAAAAGGTCAGGTGAATATATGAATCACTATGATAATCCTGAATTCTTTGCAGCCTATGCACAGATGGCCCGCAGCCAGCAAGGTCTGAACGCTGCCGGCGAATGGCATCAGCTGCAGCCGTTGTTCCCAGAAATGAACGGCAAGGATGTGCTTGATCTGGGCTGTGGGTATGGTTGGCACTGCAAATATGCTGCTGAACGGGGCGCGAACAGCATACTCGGCATCGATCAAAGTCAACGGATGATTTCCGAAGCTGAAAAGCGCAATCGCAACCATCGTATCAATTACCGGGTATGCAGTCTCGAGGATTATGACTATCCTACGGAGGCCTATGACCTGGTAATCTCCAACCTTGTGCTGCATTATGTGGAGGATTTGCAAAGTGTATATAGGCACATTTACAGAACTCTACGGCCCGGCGGCGTGTTTCTCATGAACATTGAACATCCTACCTTCACTGCGGGCGTAAACCAGCAGTTCTCTCCCGACGGAACCTGGCCCGTTGATGATTACTATTCTCCCGGAATACGCAATACCAGCTTCCTCGGCCACACCATCAGCAAATACCATCATACCCTGACTCAAATTCTGATGGGTCTCATCCAGGCCGGTTTTCACATCGAAGTCGTTGAAGAAGCCATGCCACCCGCCGAATGGCGTAACTCCTTGCCAGAGGAAATGCGAAGGCCCATGATGCTACTGATTAAGGTTAGAAAATAGAAGCAATACACAAAAAATCCGTAGAAACTCATGCGCATTCATGAAAGCTTCTACGGATTAAACATATAAAAAGTCCACTGATTTCTCAGTGGACTTTGGCGCCTCAGATAGGACTCGAACCTATAACCCTTCGGTTAACAGCCGAATGCTCTGCCATTGAGCTACTAAGGCAAGAATTGAATCCGGCGACGACCTACTCTCCCGGGCCGTTGCCAGCCAAGTACCATCAGCGTGCTGAGGCTTAACTTCTGTGTTCGGTATGGGAACAGGTGGGTCCCTCAGGCTATTGTCACCGGAAATTCTGTACTTTTCTTTG
>JAGBAU010000224.1 GCA_017938785.1 Clostridia bacterium | reverse complement strand
ACGGGCAATCATTACCGCGGGCGTGCACTGGAAGCCCAGGCTTCTGTGCAGGGCGGCCTGTTTAAGGGCGGCGACAGCTTCACCGTGGAGCTGAGTGCGCCTGCCGGACACCAGATTTATTACACCCTGGACTGCAGCGATCCTGATCAGGGTTCCCAGCTCTACAGCGGACCGATTTCCATCAGCAATACCACCATCCTGCGCACCCGCGTGTACCGGGATGGCTATATGCCTTCCTCCATCGATACCCAGAGCTACCTTTATGATGTGAACAATGAAGGCAGCGTATATGTAGTTTCCGTGGTTTCCGATCCGGACAACCTGTTCAGCAATTCCAAGGGCATCATGGTCAAGGGTCCCAACGCCTGGGCGGAATTCCCCTACGGTGAAACCAACCAGGGTGCAAACTTCTGGATGGACTGGGAGCGCGAGGGCCATGTGGAGCTCTTTGAGGCGGACGGCGATCCGGCGCTTTCCCAGCGCTGCGGCCTGAAGCTGCACGGCCAGTACAGCCGTGCCACCAACGTCAAGGCCTTCAAGGTCATTGCCCGCAATGAATACGGCGATAACCGCTTCGATTATCCCATATTCTCTGAACGCGACTATGAACAGTATCAGTCCTTCCTGCTGCGCGCATCGGGCCAGGATTACAACATGAGCTTCATGCGCGATTCCGTGCTTTCCTCCCTGGCAAAGGGCACTTCCCTGATGTACCAGGAGAGCGAGGTGGGCATTTGCTACCTGAACGGCGAGTATTACAGCCTGTTCAACCTGCGCGAACGCGTGAACAAGCATTCCATCTGCCAGTTCGAGGGCTGGGAAGGCATGGAGGATGATATCGACCTGATCAAGGCCAACAACATCGTGATGCAGGGTTCCAACGAAAGCTTCGAGGAACTGCTCAGATGGGTGAAGAAGAACGATATGTCCACCCAGGCTGCCTATGACTACCTGGACAGCAAGATCGATATTGAAAACTACATCGAATACATGGTCATCGAAACCTATGTGGCCAACAACGATACCCTGAATGTGAAGCGCTACCGCAACGCCAAGGCGGACGGCAAGTGGCGCTGGGTGCTGTTCGACCTGGACTGGGGCTTCAAGGAGGATTCCAACTCCGTGAGCCGCTGGCTCAACGAGGACGGCATGGGCGCCGGCGGCCGCACGGATACCACCCTGTTCATCGGCTGCATGAAGAATCCTACCTTCCGGGAGCAGTTCATCACCCGTCTGGCGGAGCGCATGGCCACCGATTTTACATCGGAGAGCATGATGAAGCTCTTCATGGAGCGCTATGAGGTGATCGATGGCTTCCTGCCCGCCTACCAGAGAAAGTGGGGCATCAAGGCCAGCAACATGGAGAATCACATGGAGGACCTGGTGGGCTACATCAAGACCCGTCCTGCAAAGATGCTTACGTATACGCAGAAGGCCCTGAAGCTGAGCGATTCCCAGATGAAGAAATACTTCGGGGACGCCATCGCCGCATTGAAGAAATAGGTCCCTTAAACGCAGGAATACAGTGTTTTGCGCGGCAAAAGCACAACTTTTTACAAAATGCTTTCATAGAAATTTGCTATTTATACATTGATTTGGTATAATACAATGGGTTTGTATAAAAGTATGTTTCTGATGGGATAAACAGCGATATTGCAGGGGGTTTTGCCCTGTACGCATATCATTGGAGGAAAAGCGTGGCACAAAAAAAGAAGAGCGGCAAGGCCGTGCGTTCCGCGAAAAAGGGCGCATCCTGGCAGGGCCGACGAGAGGAAGGAAAGAATCGGCTGCTTGCATTGATTGCAATCATCGGCGTGATTGCGATTGTGGCCGCTTACTTCCTGGACAGCAGCGCCCTGCTGGCTGTAAAGACCGATGAACGCGTGTCTTCCAGCACCGTGCGCCTGAACGAATTGATGACGGACAACATTTCCGCGATGGTCACTGAATCAGGCGATGTGCCGGACTGGATTGAAATCACGAATACCGGCAACGAGGATGTGAACATCGGCAAGTATTCGCTGCTGCTGGGTTCACTCATCAACCGCATGTTCAGCTTCCCCGAGTATACCCTTGCGCCGGGCGAATGCCTGCTGGTGTATGCAGAGGGCATGGATGTGCCGGCCAGCGCCCGCAGTGAATGGAGCGCACCCTTCAAGCTCTCTCCGTCGGGCGGTGAAACCCTGGTTCTGATGAATGCCCAGGGCAAGGCTGTGGATACCGTGGAGATTCCCGAGCTGGGGCCGGATGTGGCCTACCGCAGGGACCGCGACGGCAGCTGGTCCGCGGGCAACGCGACCCCCGGTGCGGACAACAGCTCCGCCGGCGGTGCGGGCGTCTACCGGGAAAGTGGCGTCCACCTGGTGGACGGCGCTCTGGAAGTGACGGAAGTCATGTCCTACAATACCCTGTACTTTGCGGATGAAAATGGGGAACACCACGACTATGTGGAAGTGCACAATAAGTCGAATAAGGATGTAAACCTGCAGGGCTGGTATCTCTCCGATTCCAGCGATAAGCTCAAGCGCTGGTCCTTCCCGGCGGTTATCCTGCCCCCGGACGCCTATATCGCGGTGCACTGCTCCGGATACAACCGCAGAACCGATGCCTACCACCTGCATACCGATTTCAGAATCGGTACGGATGGTGAAAATATCTATCTCTCCCAGCCGGATGGCCGCACCGTATCCATGGCGGAAGTGCCCGCGCTGGTGGCGGATCAGGCCTACTCCCTGACGGAGGGCGGCTGGAATACGGAAATCGCGCCCACTCCGGGACAGGCCAATACCCAGTCCTCGGCGGCGCAGATTCACAGCGATCTCTTCGGCGACCGCAGCGGCGACGTCTACATCAGTGAAGTGATGGCCTCTGCCACGGATGAGCTGGTCTACGACTGGCTGGAGATTTACAATGGCTCCAGCCAGGCCGTCAACCTGAGCGATTACGGCCTCTCCGACAGCCCCGATAAGCCCCGCAAGTGGCAGTTCCCCCAGGGAACCACCATCCAGCCGGGCCAGTATATGGGCGTTTACCTCTCCGGCACGGAAACTTCCCAGATCAACGGCCTGATGAATGCAGACTTTGCCCTGGAGGCTGCCGGCGGCTACACCGTGACCCTGGCCAGCCCGGACGGCGACGTACTGGACGCCATGTACCTGCCCAAGCAGTACACGGGCATCTCCTACGGCCGCATGATGGGCGAGAACGGAACCTTCTACTTTGAAGCAGGTTCTCCCGGCAGCGTCAACGGCGGCAGCCACTACCGCAGCAGGGCGGATATGCCCCAGGCTTCTGTGAAGGGCGGACTTTTCAAGGGAGGCGACAGTTTCACTGTGGAACTGGATGCTCCCGAAGGAAGCCGCATCTACTACACCCTGGACAGCACGGACCCCACCGAGAAGTCCACGCTCTACATGGGTCCCATCCAGGTGTCCAAAACCACCATCCTGCGCAGCAAGGTCTACCGGGACGGCTACATGCCGTCGATCACCGATACCCAGAGCTACCTCTACGACGTGAGCAACGGCAGCAACATCTACGTGGCTTCCGTCGTGTCCGATCCCTCCAACCTCTATGGCTCCGAGGGCATCATCAGCAACTACATGGCGCTCTGGGAGAAGGAAGGCCACTTTGAACTCTTCACTGCCGAGGGTGAGCGCGTGCTCGGCCAGGGCTGCGGATTGAGCCTGCACGGCCAGGACAGCCGCAAGCTGGATGTGAAGACCTTCAACGTGATCGCCCGAAGCACCTACGGCAAGAACCGCTTCGAGTATCCGATTTTTGATGACAGGGATTACACTTCTTATCATTCCTTCCTGATGCGCCCCTCCGGTGAGGACTATCAGTACAGCTTCATGCGCGATACCGTGCTTTCCTCGCTGATGGATGATACTTCGGTCATGCACCAGAAGTATGAGCCCGTGATCGTCTATATGAACGGCGAGTACTACACCCTGTGCTACCTGCGCGAGCGCATCAACAAATACTCCGTTTGCCAGTTCGAAGGCTGGGAGGGCATGGAAAAGGACATTGACCTGGTTCGAGGCAATGTGACCGCCCTGGTGGGTTCCAACGATCACTTTGAGGCCCTGCTTCAGTGGATCAAGAAGAACGATACCACCACCCCCGAAGCCTACGAATACCTGGACAGCCAGATCGATATTCAGAACTATATCGAATACATGGCCCTGCAGATCTTCGTCGGCAACACGGATACCCTGAACGTACGCCGTTACCGCAATGCCAAGGCGGACGGGAAGTGGAGATGGGTCCTGTTCGACCTCGACTGGTCCTTCTTCAACGACACGGACTCCATTCGCCGCTGGCTCACCCCCGGCGGTACCGGTCCCGGAAACAATACGGACAATACGCTGTTCATCGGCTGTATGAAGAACCCCACCTTCCGGGAACAGTTCCTGACCTACTTCGGTGAACGCATGGCCACGACATTCTCCTCCGAGAATGTGATCTCGCGCTTCGAGAATCACTATCGAAGCATCGAAGCCGTCATTCCTCAGTATGAGGCCAAGTGGGGAATCAGCCTGGATGACGGTATTTCCCGCGTGGTGCGCTATGCAAAGACGCGTCCCGGAAAGCTGCTCAATGAATACTTCCCGGATGTGTTCAATATGAGCGCTGCGGATAAGCAGAAGTACTTTGGGGACGCGCTGGATGCTATCCAGAAATATGCAAACAAAAAGGAGGGCAAGTAAAATGGCGGCGAAACGAAATGAGCTTCCGGCACGCCACGAATTGAAGTATTTCATCAATCCGGCGGAACTGGAAGTGCTGCGCGCTCGTCTGAAGCCCGTGATGCAGCTGGACAAGCACTGCAAAAACGGCGAAGCTTATGCCATCCGTTCCCTGTATCTGGATGACATCGACAACAGCGCCTACATGGATAAGGTGAGCGGCGTGATGGCCCGCGATAAGTATCGCATCCGCATCTACCGCTATTCCGATAAGGAAATCTTCCTGGAGCGCAAGCGCAAGCTGGGCGATCTGATCCAGAAATCCTCTGTGCAGATCACCCGCAGGCTCTGCGAGCAGATCATCTCCGGCGATCCCAGGGGACTGCAGACCTCGTCCAATCCGCTTTTGCAGGATGTGTACGTGCAGATGCGCACCAAGCTTCTGCGTCCCGCTGTAATTGTGGATTATGTGCGCGAAGCCTACACCTGCCCGGCGGAGAATGTGCGCATCACCTTCGATATGCAGCTCAAGAGCGGCATGCATTCCTTCGACCTGTTCAATGCGAACATTCCCACGGTACGCCCGCTGGACGATGCTGCGGAGATTCTGGAAGTGAAGTTTGACAACTACCTTCCCGATCATATCCGCGCTCTGCTGGCAGGCATCCAGGCGGATCGCAGCGCGGTTTCCAAATACGTGCTGTGCCGCAGATTTGAACCCCTGAACCGCTGAGGCGGCGAAAACATAGAAACAACAACGAAGAAAAAACATGGAGGAAATCAACATGAATGACTTTTCCAGCATCTGGAGTTCCCAGACGATCACTCCCTCTTCCTGGCTGACGATTCTCTTTTCGCTGCTGCTGGCGTTTGTGGTGGGCCTGTTCATCGCATTCGTGTACAGAAAGAATTACCGCGGCGTAATGTATTCCAATAACTTCACCCTGACTCTGGTTCTCATGACCCTGATTACCTGCCCCGTCGTTATGTGTATCCGCGAATCCATCGCTCTTTCCATGGGTATGGTCGGCGCCCTGTCCATTGTGCGCTTCCGTACTGCTGTGAAGGATCCCCTCGATACCGCTTACATGTTCTGGGCCCTCACCATGGGTATTCTGCTGGGTGCAGGCCAGTTCTTCCTCACCGCTCTGACCGTTGTCGGCATCGCTGTGCTGATCACCGTGCTGGTGCAGATTCAGTCCAAGAACCAGGGCAGCTTCCTGCTGGTTGTGCGCATGGGCGAAGAAGCCGACCGCGCTGCAAGCCAGATCATCGGCGGTATCCGCGTTCAGAAGCTCAAGAGCAAGACCGTTT
>JAGBAU010000223.1 GCA_017938785.1 Clostridia bacterium | reverse complement strand
GCTGGAGCTCAAGGACAAGGTGGACGACGCCCAGCTCAACGCCCAGGCGGCCAGCATCAGTCCCAAGGTCAATGCCAACGGCCCCGAGGCCGAGGCCATCGCGGCGCTGGTTTCCCTGGGCTACTCCAATGCCGAGGCGGCCAAGGCTGTGTCCCTGGTGGCCGGCCAGACCCAGGAGGCCGACAAGATGATCTTCCTGGCCCTGCGCGGTTTGGGTGGCTAATTATACATGCATATGACATAACCCATCCCCTTTTCGCATAGAATACTGTTGAAAAGGGGATGGGTTTTTATGGATATGAACTCAATGAAATTCGCGCATGATTTGAAGATGCCGATTCAGCTGATCTACAGCTGCGTGCAGCTGCTGGAAATGGAGATTTCGCCCAATGCCAAGGCGGAGGGCTATTTGCAGATGCTCATGAAGAGCGCCGATCAGCTGCAGCACATGGTGCAGGGCGCTTTAGAGGACAGGCCGAAGGGCATCCTGCACCTGCGGGTGCAGGATGTGGTGGCCCGGGCGCGCATGATCAGCCGCCAGTGCGCCCTGCGCGGCGAGCAGAAGGATGTGTTTGTACACTTTGAAACCAATGCCGCCCGCTTTATGATGCCCACCGACGGGGAAAAGCTGGATCGTATATTGCAAAACCTGCTCTCCAACGCCCTGCGCTTCACGCCTGCGGGCGGCCACATCGCCGTATCCGTCCGGGTGCGGGGCGACGCGGTGGATCTGACGGTTACGGATGACGGCTGCGGTATCCCCGAAGCGGACCGGGCGCGCATCTTCGACGTGGGCTTCACCCGGGGCGGCAGCGGCTACGGCCTGCCCATCGTGCGGGAATATGCCCGGGCGCTGGGCGGTGATGTACGCATGGAGCCTGCCCCCGGCGGCGGCAGCCGCTTCATCGTGCACCTGCCGGTGCTGAATCTGGAGAAGCTCTGAAGCTCCCGCAGCAAACGGGGTCTTGAAATCATTTTTCTGGAACCAGATGTACAATCACAAGCTCCGGGCGGTTGAAAATCCGGGGCGGGAACCCCTTGCTCAGTCCGCGGCTGACAATCATTCTTCCCCCGCTGGTTTCATGGATACCGGAGGTGTATCTGGGGAGGAGCCCCTGGTTGGGGGCCCACAGGCCGTCTTCCAGTAAGAAAGGAATGCGCACTTGTCCGCCATGGGCATGTCCTGCAAGCACGAGATCGAAGCCTTCCGAATAGTATTCCACCCGATCGGGCCGGTGCGCCAGCAGTACGGTGAACACACCGTCCTCGGATCGAAGGGAAGCGATCTGGTCGCGCCATTCCTGCCGGTAGAGGCACAGAGGATCATCCGCGCCCGCAATGCGCAGGCCGCAGGGCAGGATTTTGCTCTCTCCTTCCAGTACATGCACGCCCATGGAGCGCAGCCGGTCCTTGATTTCATCCAATTCCCCGGAAGCGCACTCATGGTTGCCGGATACATAGAAAACGGGCGTCTCTGTGGAAAGAGCCTGGATCAGATCACAGGTGGCGGTCAGGCTCTGTACATCCTCGGCCATGTCCCCGGTGAGGAGCAATGCATCCGGGTTTGATGCGCGAATGGCCGAAGCCAACCCCGCCTGTTCATGGCCGAAGCTGGAGTTGTGCAGGTCGCTGACCACTGCCAGGGTGACGGGCTGGGTGAGCTTTTCACTGGAAATGGTGTATTCTGTGGTTTGCAGCTTCTGGGAGAAAGCCAGACAAACCAGCAGCATCAGAAGCAGAATAACAAGACCGAGCTTTCTCATGATAGCCTCCGGAGGAAAATCTGACTCTTTGACGGAAGAATCAGGGAATTGGTTCCGGGGATAAGAACTGCCGCACATGCAAAAAGAGACGATCGTTTGATCGTCTCTTTTTGCAATTAAATACCTTTGCAGATGCGCAGCGTTCTCCCCAGGCCTTCCTTCAGGCCGTATTCGGCCTTCCAGCCGAGAGCCATCAGACGCTCGGAATTGAGCACCGCTCGGGTCACGGCGGAGTAACCCATGCGCTCGCTCTCCGGGGGCAGGTCGAACACCACCTGCACGCCCGCCAGCTCCGCCAGGGTTTCGGCGTACTCGCGGATGCTCACGGCGCAGTCGGGATTGGCGATGTTGTAGGCGGTGGCGGCTTCGCCCCGCAGCATCAGGGTGATCAGCGCGGAGGCGGCGTCGGCGGCATAGCAGTAGGAACGAACCTGGCTGCCCGCGCTCTTGAGCACGATGTCCTCGCCGGATAGGGCCTTGCGCAAAAACTGCGCGTCGGCGCGGCTGTTCTTGTCGGTGATGGTGGCACCGTAGATGTAGGTGAGGCGCGCGGCCAGCGCGTCCACGCCAAATTGTTGGGCATAGGCGGCACACAGGGTTTCGGCGGCGCGCTTGCTCTCGGGATAGCAGGCGCGGGCGGCCATGGGGTTGACGCTGCCGAAGGTGGTTTCATCGAAGCCCTCGGTGAGCTCTGGCCGTTCGCCGTAGATTTCGCCGGTGGAGAACAGGATGAAGCGTCCGCCGGTTGTGCGGATGTGCTCCAGCAGGTTCATGGTGCCCAGGATGTTGGCCTGCATGGTGCCCACGGGATCGCCGGAGAAGGCCAGCGGATGGGCATTGGACGCTGCATGCAGGATGTAGTCCGCCCGGAAGGAAACCTTCAGGGGCAGTGTTGCGTCATATTCCAGGCAGGTCAAATTCTCAATGCCGGACAGGCGCTTTGCCGTAGCTTCGGTGTTGCGGCACAGGGCGATCAAACGCATATCCAGCTTGTGGGCCCTGTTTACCGCATCCAGCGCGTACATCAGGTACATGCCGATCAGGCCGCCGGAGCCGGTAACGGCCACGGTTTTGCCCTTCAAATTCGCATAGGGCAGATCCAGCGCGGCGATGCGCTCAAGCTCCTCCAGGAAGAGCGGATGGTTTGCGATCATGGTTTCTTCCTCAGTGGCCGGCGTTCAGGCTCAGCAGGGCGCGGAAGATGTCGATATCCTCCGGAGTGGTGAGTTTGATGTTCTTTTCACTGCCGTGGGAGAAGTAGATGGTTTTGCCCAGTTCCACCATCAGCGTGCAGCTGGCGATGGAATTGGTGATACCCTTCTCCAGGGCTTCGCGATGCGCGTCCGCCAGGGTGCCGATGGGGAAGCACTGGGGGGTCTGGGTGCGCTTCAGATTCTGACGGGGATAGCTGGCGTTGGTGGAAACCTGGTCGGTGGTCTCCAGCATGGCCTCCTGGCAGGGCACCACGGCGATGGCGCTGCCCATCTGGGTGGTGGTGGCGATGCAGTCGGAGATGATATCGGCGGAGAGCATGGGACGGATGGCATCGTGCACCAGAACCAGGTCGTCCCGGCCGTAGTGCTTTTCCAGCTCGTAAACGCCGTTGCGGATGGAACCCTGGCCGTTTTCACCGCCGGGGATGATGTGCTTGAGTTTGGTAATGCCGTACTGGCGGGCATAGGCGGAGAGGATGTTCTCCCAGCCTGCGATGCACACCACGGCGATGGCGTCGATATCGGCGTGCTTCTGGAAGGCCTCCATGGTGTAAACGATCACGGGCTTTTCGTTGACGGTCAGGAACTGCTTGGGGATTTCCTGGTTCATGCGGACGCCCTTGCCGCCTGCGATGATGAGTGCGATATTCATGGATGTGCCCCTTTCTCTTTATTTGCGGGAAAGTGCTTCGCGCAGCTGGGTGCTGCTGGTGCCCTGGGTGTAGGGGAAGTAGATGATTTGAACGCCCTTGGGGCAGAGCTCGGCTTCATAGCGGTTGAAGCGCTCGGTGCCCTTGTAGTCGCTGCCCACGAACAGGAAATCGTAGGGGATCAGCTCGTACATATCGTCGTCCTCGTCCAGGGTGACCACCACTTCATCCACATACTTGATGGCGCGGATGATCTCCATGCGCTCCTCCAGGGGGATGAAGGTGGGCTTGTTCTTGTGGGAGGATCCCGGCGGGTGTACGCCCACCACCAGGTAGTCGCAATACTGCTTGGCGCGGCGCAGCAGGTTCAAATGGCCGATGTGGAACAGGTCGAAGGTGCCGCTCAGAAAGCCGATCTTCATGCGGGGCTTTTCGCCGATGCGGCCGCTTTCCATCTTGTATTTCCAGCTCTCCACGCCAAACCTTTCGGGGTCGGCATGGTATCTCTCCAGCACGCCCTTGTAGGTCTCTTCAAATTTGGGAATCCACAGCTTTTCGCGGGAAAGCATGCGGCGGATGGTCTCCTCCGCCAGCTCGCGGGTTTGTTCAGGCTCGTCCGCACCGCCGTAGAAGCGGGTGCCCTTGAGGGCTCCGGGGCTCACGTTCAGGATGCGGTTGGGGCTGTCCTGGGCGGCCAGCTCTGCGTTTACGGATTCGCACAGGCTGGCCACCGCCGCCTTGCTGGAGCCGTAGGCCGCGAACATGGGGCTGGAGATCAGGCCCGCGATGGAGCCGATCACGGCGAAGAAGAAATCCTTCTTTTCCAGCAAGCGGGGCTGGAAGATGTGCAGTACCTTGGCAAAGCCCTCCGCATTGGTGCGGTACAGGGTGGTGAGCTCGCCCTCAGTCAGTTGCTCAAAGGGCGCAATGCGGCCCAGGCCTGCGGCGTAGATCACTGCATCCGCATCCAGCTCCTCCTTCACGGGGGAAAAATCGCCGGTCAGCAGGTTCAGCCGCTTGTATTCGATGTTTTCGGGTGCGGTTTCCGGGAGGGCGCGGCCGAAGGCTACCACCTGCACGCCCGCCTGCGCCAGGGTTTCGGCGATGGAGCGTCCCAGTCCGCTGGTGCCGCCGATGACGACGGCTTTCTTGATTCTGTTCATATGTTTTTCCTTATTTGAGTTTATCCACGATGTATTCCGCCACGGAGCGGGCCGCATGACCGGTTTCACATTCGCCGTAGAAGCGCAGGATTGCATCGCAATTTTCCCTTGCGCGCTCGGGGGTGGTTTCCTCGATCAGCTTGTCCAGCTCATCCGGCGTGGCGGCCACCCAGTAGGGGGAATCCGCCATGTCGAAATACAGGGCGCGGTTGTTGTTCTTGTAATCCTCCAGGTCGTCCTGGTAGAGGTAGATGGGCCTGCGGCACAGGGCATAGTCGCCGGCGCAGGAGGAGTAGTCGGTCAGCAGCGCATCGGCGATGAGCAGCAGCTCCGCCATCTCGGGGTAATCGCTCACGGGAACCAGACGGCCGCTGCCGTCGTCCAGCGGAATGCCGAAGGACAGGTAGTGGGCGCGCACCAGGCACTTCCACGGCTTGCCGGTGGTCTTTTCCAGGGTATCCAGCACGTGGAACAGGTCCAGGGGAACCTGCTGCTGCTGGTGTTTGCGCTGCTGGACGTCGCGGAAGGTGGGGGCGTAGAGCAGCAGGCCCGTATCCTCGGATACGCCCAGGCGGCTGCGCACGGCCTTCTTCTCGGCTTCATCGTCGCGGATCAGGATGTCGTTGCGGGGATAGCCCACCTTCATGATCTCGCCCTTGTAGTGGAAGGCGGAGCGGAACTGGCGCTCGCCGTAATCGGAGCCGGCCACGCACAGGGTGGCGAATTCCTCCACCATGCGGTTGTATTCGCTGCCGTTGTCAAAGCCCACCTTCTTGAAGGCGCGGTCGCCGTGCCAGGTCTGGATGTACACCTGCTTTTTGCCGGGGAAATCCAGGAAGAAGCGCTTGTTGAAGTTATCCACCACCACGCGGGCGCGGGCCATATCGGATACGCCCTTGCGGGAGATACCGTGCTCGATGCGCACGTAAGAGGGAATATCGAAGTTCTTCTTTGCAAACTCAATATCCTTGAACAGCCAGACAATATCCGTCTGGGGCCGCAGCGCATGCAGGGCCTCGGAGATGTAGCGGGGGTTATCGTTGTAGGAGCGATAGTCGAAGGAACTGAACACCACCATGTTGTGGTCGGTGCCCCCGAACAGGCGGGCGCAGCGGATGATGGTATTGCGGTACAGGGCAAAGATCGGCCCAAGCGCCAGATACAGCTTGCGATTTCTCTTGGGTAGATTCTTTAAAAACTTCACAATTTTCATGCCATGAACCGCCTTTTCTTCCTCTTATATACCAACTTAAAGTATAACATCGGCATGAATGCTTGTCAAGAAAGACGGCTGCGGCGTGCCCCGGGCGCTCCCTTTCAACACAAAAGCCGCCTGCACGGGCAGGCGGCTTGAAAAACATGCTTATCGGTTGGAAACGTAGCGGATTTCGCCGGGCTTGATCAGGTTCAGCTCATCCCGGGCGACGCGCTCGATGTAGGCGTCGGTGCGCACATAGTTCAGGCGGCTGGTGAGGATCTTTACCTGCTGGTCGAGGGCCAGCTTTTCCGTAACCAGCGCGTCCAGGCGTTCGGCGTTGCGGCTGTAGTGAATCTGGGCCACTGCACAGCTGGCGCCGAAGCAAAGCAGCATTACTGCAATCACAAACACCCAGAACTGCGGACGGATGATGATCCTGCGCTGCACGTGCCCACCTCCACTTCGAACATAATGTTAAATCTAAATTCGACGCCTTGCTGCAAACTCCTGTCACCGAAATATGACGTTAATTAGACGTTTTTTGGTAAGCCATGACATAATCTGCCGAAATCTCCCTTCCAGGGCGTCCAGCAGGCGTTTTGCGGGGTTTGCCAGTGCGAACATGAACAGGCCGAAGCCCAGCGCAGCACCCAGGATCGAAAACAGGCGAACCTGTCCGTAATTGCCCATGATCATAAAGCCCAGCAGGATCGCCGTGCCGCCCAGGCCGAAGAGCAGGTCGCAGGCGAGGCTGAGCAGGAAGCCCGCCTGCAATATGCGCCGCAGCAGCGCAACGATTCCATACCATGCGCCGATCATCATACCGGCCACCATCATCCATATGAACAGGGCGCCCTGGCCCACGGTGGAAAACAGCATCAGCGCATCAGGCGCGAAAACAGGCCGCCCTTCGCACCCCTGGTCTTGCCGGAGTACTCGATGGCGTCGAATTCGCCGTCCACGATCACGCGCCCGTCCTCCTTGTTCAGGTGGGATATATTCAGCCCGCTTCCGGATATGGTCATGGTGCCCAGGGCTGTTACCAGCACCACCAGCTGCTCATTGAAGCAGTCCACGTCGCTCACCCCGGTGATTTCCGCATGGCTGCGGTTCTGCAGCGTAAAGCCGTGGGGCATATGTTCATCCATGGCCATCCCTCCGTTCTGGTGCATTGTATGCGGAGAGAAAAAGAAAAATTTCATCGGGAATTCTGACATTTCTTCGTTTTTCCGCGTCTATTCAGTAGAGAGAAACAAACGGAGGTTGCCATGATGAAAAAATGGATTGCGGTATTGCTGGCCTGCCTGATGCTGCTGGCCGCTGCGGCATTGGCGGAGGATGTGGAATCTGCCATCCGCGGCAAGACGTTGATTATACGCATGCCGGATGCATGGATACAGGAAAAAATACAGGACGCCGCGCCCCACGTGGGCTGGTGGGGCGATGACGGCCAGAGCTGGAGCTGGAAAAGCCCCGCTTCCGAATGGATGCTGTCCCTGTTTATCATGAACGGTTCCGCACCGGCTGAAGGCAGCGCCATTCTGCCTGCCTACATGTATGGCGGGGAAATGGAGATGAGCCTGAACCGCATCGGCGAAAGCTGGTATGCCGTTCTGCGTTTGGAGGAAGCTTCGGACAGCAAGGATATACAGTACGAGCTGTGCAACGTGGATTACGGTATTTCAGATATGGGTGTGCTCACGGCGAAGGAAGAGAGTTGTGTGACAGTGGAAATGGCGCTTAACCCCCAGGATATGAGCGCCATGCAGCCCGATTTCACCGCCCGATACGACAATATAAAGATCAGCCTGTTTCCAGCCCTGGGCGCAACCGCAGCGGTGATTGTGGAGGAGAATGCGGATAAGGATCTTCTTCGGGAAGTGCAAATGCTGGTGGATTACAGCTGTGGTCCGCTGCTGAACGGCTATATGGATGGCGAAGATGCGGTATATTGCTGCATGGTCTCCAATGAAACGGCGCAGGATATCCGAAACGGTGCACAGGTGAAATTCCTCCGGCCCTCCTTTGCCCGGGATGCGGACTTCGAAAACACTGCCTATGCGGCCGTGCAGAAGGGTACGGGCGATTGGGGAATCATCAATACCAGCGGCGAATGGGTGGTGGAGCCGCAGTATAAGCGTAGTTCCCGGCCAGATCCCGAACGCAACCATTGGGATACGCCCCGGTACTTCCTGTGCCGCAGCGGGAAGGACGGCCTGTCCTTAACCGTGCGCCACGGTGAAACCATGCGGGTGATTGCAGAACTTCCGGGAGAGAGCGAAAACGGTGGAAATCCGGCGGTGTTTATATAAATTTATGTACTATATTTGAGCGGGCGGAATGGGTGACTATATGAAGAAAATCGAACTTAATAATGTCTCAGTCTCCTATATTGTGGGGGATTT
>JAGBAU010000222.1 GCA_017938785.1 Clostridia bacterium | reverse complement strand
GCTCAGCGCCGCCAGGATGAGGCTCGTTCCCAGCGCCTCCAGCAGGCCCTTGGTATCCCGGAAGAGGGCTTTATAATACTGCAGGGAAAAGCCGGTAAACGCCGTAGGCAAACGGCTTGCGTTTGCATTGAAGGAGTACACTGCCACCACGATCATGGGCAGGTACATCAGAATCAGCACCAGCGCCAGGTAGACGCCTGCGCCGATATTCTTTCTCTTTCTCATGCGTCCACCCCCGTTACATCAGCGTCAGGTCGGAGGACTTGCCGCCCGCCTTGCGCTGTATGAACATCACGATGGCGGTCATCACCAGCAGCACCACGGCCAGCGCCGCAGCAAAGGGCCAGTCGCGGCTCTTGAGCAGCTGGTCACGCACCAGGTTGCCCACCAGGATATCTCCCGTACCACCCAGCAGGTCGCTGATGAAGAACAGCGCCATGCTCGGCACAAACACCAGCACGCAGCCGGAGAGCAAACCCGGCAGGGTCAGCGGAAGTTCCACAGTCAAAAAGACCTTCCAGGGCTTTGCGCCCAAATCCCGGCCGGCGGCGATCAGGCTGCGGTCCAGCTTCTCCGCACTGGAATACACGGGCAGGATCATGAACGGAATCAGTCCGTACACCATACCCAGCAGCACCGCACCCCGGGTATTCATCATTTTGATGGGTGTATCGATGAGCCCGATGGCCATGAGCATATTGTTGATTGGGCCGTTGCCCATCATCAGCAGACGCCAGCCGTAGATGCGCACCAGAGCGTTGGTCCAGAAGGGCACGATCACCAGTAAAAGAAGCAGCTTCTTCATCCTGCCCCCGGCCCGCGCCATGAGCAGTGCGAAAGGATAGCCAACCAGGATACAGAGCAAAGTGGTATCCAGGGCCATCCGAAGCGTCTTTACGAACACCTTTGCATAAGCAGGCTGCATGAGCTTTGCGTAGTTTTCAAGCGTAAATCTGAACACTACGCCGTTGCCCGCCGGATTGCGCTGCATAAAGCTGATGGCCACAATATATGCGATGGTCGCGCCCACAAAGATGAGCGACCATATGATCATCGGCGCGGCCAGCAGGCCTGCACGGTTTTTCTTCTTCATGGAAGCCACCTCATGCGCGCACCACAGGCGCTTCAGCCGGGTTCCAGGCGAGATACACATCCTCACCCACTTCTCCCCGGGCCAGTTCCACGCTTCCGCACAGGGCCAGCACATCCTTGCCGTCCGCAAGACGGATGGTGGCGCGCATGGCACCGCCGGCATAGCGCCTGTCCACCAGGGTTCCCCTGATGGCACAACCCTCGCCCTTTTCCGGCGCAAAGCGCAGCCGCTCGGTGCGCAGAGCCAGGCAAACCTGATCCCCTGCCTTCACGTCAAATTCCGCCTTCCGCGCGGGAATACGGCTGCCCGCATAAGAGAGTACCAGTCCATTCTGCTCAACCTGCTCCACGGTGCAGTCGAGGATGTTTGTCTGCCCGATGAATTCGGCTGCGAAGCGGGTGGAGGGATGATCATAAATCTGCTCCGGCGTACCCAGCTGTTCAAAGCGGCCGTCGCGCATCACGGCGATGCGGTCAGACATGTTCAGGGCTTCCTCCTGGTCATGGGTGATGTAAACGAAGGCAATGCCAAGACGCTTCTGGATTTCCTTGAGCTCCACCTGCATCTGGCGGCGCAGCTTCAAATCCAGTGCGCCGAGAGGTTCATCCAGCAGCAGAATCTTGGGCTGCAGGATCACCGACCGGGCGATGGCCACGCGCTGGCACTGACCGCCGGAGAGCTCCGAGGGCATGCGCTTTTCATAGCCCTCCAGCTGCACCAGGCGCAGCATCTCCTGCACCCGGGGCCGCCATGCATCCTTCTTCACACCCCGCATGCGCAGGCCGTAGGAGATGTTCTTCTCCACATTCATATGGGGAAACAGGGCATAGTTCTGAAACACAGTGTTCAGGTCACGCTTCTCCGGCGGAGCGAAGGTGATGTCCTCGCCGCCCAGCAGTACCCGGCCCGCATCCGGCGCGAGCAGGCCCGCAAGGATGCGCAGGGTGGTGGTCTTTCCGCAGCCGGAGGGACCCAGCAGGGTTACAAATTCCGCAGGTTTCACCTCAAAGCTCAAATCCCGCAATACCGGGGTATCCCCGAAGGATTTGACCAGGCCTTCCGCCTGCAAAAGTGTTTCAGACATCTCAGAAACTTCCTCCCCGAATAACATTCCGATTGTATCATACAGAATCCGGAAGCCCACTGCAAGTAGTTTACATCGATTTTATTAAGCAAAGTTGTACTCCCGGATCATTCCATTATATATACCCCGGAAATTGCGCAGAATAAACGCCCGGACCATTGACATTTCAAACGCCAAAATGCGGCTTTCGTGCAAACCCTCTTCCCTTTTCCCTATGAAAAGTGCTATACTGTTTTCAACAGGAAGGAGGAAATTTGCATGGGCAGTTTTCTTTTCAGCCATCCCGCTGCGCTGCTGGCACTGTTTGTGGGATATGTGCTGCTGGTTGTTGAAATGTGTATCCCCGGCTTCGGGATTCCCGGCGTGCTGGGCATCATCCTGGCTGTGCTGGGCGTGATCACTTTGCAGCCCACGCCGCTGCAGGCCTTGATCGTTGTATTGGTATTTGTGGTTCTTTTGTGCATTGCACTGGCCATCTGCCTTCGCTCTGCCGCCCGGGGCAGGCTATCCAAATCCCGGCTGGTGCTCAATGAGGTGGCCACCCGCGGCGATTCCGCCGAAACCAACGACCTGAACTATTTCATTGGCAAGGTGGGTAAGGCCCATACGCCGCTGCGCCCCGCAGGCATCGCCGAATTTGACGGTGTGCGACTGAGCGTATTCTCTGAGGGCGATTTCATCGAACGCGATGCAGCTGTGCGTGTTGAAAAGGTTTCCGGCAACCGCATCGTGGTTACCCGCATTAAAGAAGGTTAATCGAGCTGAAAGGAGCTTAAAACTATGTTGGAAATGGTACTTTTCCCCTTTATTGCAGTTGCAGTTATCATCGTATTGGTTCTGTTCTTCCGCTTCTTCCCCATCGGCCTGTGGATTTCCGCCGCAGCATCCAGCGTGCACATCTCCATCTTCTCCATGGTGGGCATGCGCCTGCGCCGCATCAATCCCAGCAAGGTGGTTCTGCCCATGATCAAGGCCACCAAGGCAGGCCTGCAGGTCAACATGAACGAACTGGAAGCCCACCTTCTGGCGGGCGGCAGCGTGGACCGCGTGGTGGACGCCCTGATCGCCGCACAGAGTGCCCAGATCCCTCTGGGCTTTGAACAGAGCCGCGCCATCGACCTGGCGGGCCGTGATGTGCTGGAAGCCGTGAAGATGAGCGTCAACCCCAAGGTCATCGAAACTCCCGTGATCGCCGCCATTGCCAAGAATGGCATTGAGCTGCGCGCCAAGGCCCGCGTCACCGTGCGCGCCAACATCGACCGCCTGGTGGGCGGCGCCGGTGAAGAAACCATCATTGCCCGCGTTGGCGAGGGCATCGTCACCACCATCGGCTCCTCCTTCACCCACAGCGAGGTGCTGGAGAATCCCGACCGCATCAGTCACACCGTATTGTGCAAGGGTCTCGATGCAGGCACCGCATTTGAAATCCTCTCCATCGACATCGCAGATGTGGATGTTGGCCGCAACGTAGGCGCACAGCTGCAGATGGACCAGGCTGAGGCAGACCGCCGTATCGCCCAGGCCAAGGCTGAGGAGCGCCGTGCAATGGCCGTCGCCCAGGAACAGGAAATGATCGCTGCTGTGCAGGAGATGCGCGCAAAGGTTGTGGAAGCCGAGGCCGAAGTGCCGCGCGCCATGGCGGAAGCTCTGCGTACCGGCAAGCTGGGCGTAATGGATTACTACCAGATGCAGAATGTGGTCTCCGACACCCGCATGCGCGACGCCATCGCCGGCAAGGATGAAACCCACAAGCCCGAAGAGCTGAAGAAGCAGTAACCGGGCATGAAGATTCAATAGAAAGGAAGGATGCAAAGCATGGACAGTTTGATCGGTATTCTGGTTCTGATCGGCATCTTTTCCTCCTTATCGAAGAAAAAGAAAAAGCAAGCGCAGAAGCAGGCTGACCGGCAGCAGGCCCCCAAACCTGCAAAACCCTCCGCCCAGGCGAAGATTCCCTTCACCAAGGATGAATGGACGGCTTTCCTGACGGATATGGAAAAGCAGGAAAAGAAGCACAGGGCCAAACCGGCTAAACCTGCCAGGGCCGCAAAGCCCGTCAAGGCTCCCGCTCCCGTGCTTCACCTGGACCACGACGAGCCGGAGGGCACAATCTCCACCCAGGGCGAAAGCGCCGCCGAACATGCCGAGCATCGCCAGAAAATCCTGGCGGAGGAAGCAAAGCTGCGCGAACAGCAGCAGACCCTGCAGGAGCTCCGGCATCTGAACCGGCAGAAGCTGCGCAGCGCAGTGGTCATGAGCGAGGTTCTGGGCAAGCCCGTCTCCCTGCGCCCCAGAGGTTATCGGTAATCATCCCGCCGCTCCGCCTTGCGGAGCGGCATTATTTATGATAAAATTCCCGACAAAGAGGTGATTTTGATGGATAAGATTCGCATTCTCACCGGTGATGACGACGCCGGCATGCTGCTGGTCATGCGCAAGCTGATCGAGCGCGCCGACGGCTATGAGCTGGTGGGCGAGGCTCACAACGGCGAAGAGCTGATCGAGCTTTTCGACCAGCTGCGCCCGGATGTGGTACTGATGGATGTGGAGATGCCCGGCATGAACGGCATCGACTGCGGCAAAGCCATCCAGGACCGCAGCCCCAAAACCATCATCATCTTCGCCACCGCCCATGAGGAATACATGAAGAGCGCCTTTGAACTCTATGCTTTTGACTACCTGGTGAAGCCTTTCACCATGGAACGTGCGCTCAACACCCTCGCCCTCGCCCGGGAACGCCTGCAGGAGCGCCGTGCGGTATGTGCTGCGCGCCCTGCCAATTCCGACGCTCTGCGCCGTATGATGGTGAAGCACAAGGAGGGTGTGAGCCTGGTCGACCCCGAGGATATCCTGATGGTACAGCGCGAAGACCGGGCCACGGCCATCCTGCTGCGGGACGGCAGAAAGCTGCTCACGGCGGATTCCCTCGGCGAATTTGCCGAGCGCCTGCCGGAGGAGTTGTTCTTCCGCGCACACCGCAGCTACATCATCAACCTGGACCAGATTGATTCCATCATGCCCTACGGCCGCTGGACCCATGTGGTTCGCCTGCGTGGCACCCATGAGGATGCGCTCATCACCCATGAAAAATTCGAGGAGCTGGAAAAGCGTTTCCAGTGATCCCACCGGAGGAAGACCATGATTACCAATGCCCAGGCCTTGCCCGCCCTGCAAGCGGCCCTTGCCAGCGGCGGCGATTTTGCCGAAATCTTCTATCAGGATAAAACCAGCCAGACCATATCCCTGCGGGACGGCAAGGTGGAGGACGCCCTCACCCGCCGCATCCACGGTGCGGGTATCCGGGTATTCAAGGGGCTGAGCTGTGTGTATGTGCACAGCTGCGATACTTCCCCTTCGGGCCTTCTCAACCTGGCCAGAAAGGCTGCGGACGCCATCGGCGGCATCGGCGAAGGCCGCAGTATCGAGCTCATCGGCAGCCGCATCCGCAATATCCACGCAGTGAAGCTGCTGCCCATGGATATTTCCGGTGCCCGCAAGGCCGCCCTTTTGAAGGACGCCTGCCGGGCTGCGCAGGATGTTTCCCCGTCCATCGCTCATGTGCGCACCGGCCTTACTTGCAGCCAGCAGGAGATCCAGATCTTCAACAGCGAAGGCCTTGCCACCGGCGATTACCGGGTGCGCACCCGCATGACCGTATCCGCCATCGCCTCCGACGGAAGCCAGAACCAGACCGGTTCCGAGGCCCCCGGCGCGCTGATGGGCTATGAGCTCTTTGAAGCCCGCGTCAATCCCGAGGAAACCGCCCGCATGGCCGCACGTTCCGCCGTGACCATGCTCTCCGCCATGCCCTGTCCCGCCGGGCGTATGCCTGTGGTGATGGACGGCGGCTTCGGCGGCGTCATTTTCCACGAAGCCTGCGGCCATTCCCTGGAGGCCACCAGCGTGGCCTTCGGCAACAGCGAATTCTGCGGCAAGCTGGGCGAAGTGATCGCTGCGCCCTGCGTCACCGCCATTGACGACGGCACCATGGAAAATGAGTGGGGTTCCACCAACATCGATGATGAAGGCATGCCCACCACCCGTCTGGTGCTCATTGAAAACGGTATGCTGAAGAACTATATGATCGATAAGCTCAACGCCCGCCGCATGGAAGCTGCCCCCACCGGCAGCGGACGCAGGCAGGATTATACCTATGCGCCCACCTCCCGCATGCGCAACACCTTCATCGCACCCGGCAAGGACGATGAAGAGGAAATGATTGCCACCGCCGGCGACGGCCTGTATGCCAGAAAGATGGGCGGCGGCAGCGTGAACCCCGCCACCGGCGAATTCAACTTCTCCGTGGCCGAGGGTTACCTGATCCGGGGCGGCAAAATCGCCGAGCCCGTACGCGGCGCCACCCTCATCGGCAAGGGTGCAGAGGTCCTCAAAAAGATCGACCGCGTCGGCCCCCGCATGTGGATGGCCCAGGGTATGTGCGGCTCCCAGAGCGGCTCCGTGCCCACCAACGTGGGGCAGCCCCGCATCCGTATTTCCGACATCACCGTGGGAGGACGCTGAACATGAACACCAATGCATTCATTGATCTGCTCTTTGACCGGGCAAAACAGGCCGGCTTTGAGGCCAGCGAAATCTATCTCTCCCGGGGCAGCTCCTTCCAGACCGCAGTGAACAAGGGTGAAATCACCCGCTACAACGTATCCGAAAGCCTGAACCTGGGCTTCCGCGGCCTGTACAATGGTAAAATGGGCTGCGCCTCCACCCAGGTGCTGGATGAGGACGCCGCCGAAATGCTGGTCTCCTGCGCAAAGGCAGGCGCTGAGCTGTGCGAAAGCGAGGATGAGGAATTCATCTTCGAAGGCAGCGGGCGCTATCCCGAAGTGAACGGCAGCTATCCTGCGCTCACTGCCCTCACCGCCGCGGAGAAGATTGCCCTGACCCGCAGCCTCGAGGAAAAGGCCCTGGCCTATGATTCCCGCATCGCATCCTGCAGCCATTGTGCATTGTTTTCCGGCTCCCGGGACGTGCGCATGGTCAATTCCCGGGGGCTGGACCTGAGCGCCCACCGGGATCACCTGGGCGCCTATGTATTTCCCATCGCCCGCAGAGGAGATAAGACCGGCACTGCCGGACGTCAGCTCCTGGTGAACGATCCCGCCATGCTGGACCTGGATAAGCTGGCCCGGGAATCCGCAGAAGAAGCCATCGCCTTCCTGGACGCCCAAAGCATTCCTTCCGGCAGGATGCGCATCCTGCTGAGAGCGGACATCGCCGCCGACCTGATGGAAACCTTTTCCGGCGTGTTTTCCGCAGACGCTGCCCAGAAGGGACTCTCCCTGCTCAGGGGAAAGGAGGGCGAAGCCATCGCCTCTGCCTGTGTAAACCTTGTGGACGACCCCCTGCTGCCGGATGGCTATGCATCCCATGCCTTCGACGGCGAGGGTGTGGCCGCCCGCAAAAAGAGCATCGTGACGGAAGGCCGCCTGGATACCCTGCTGCACAATCTGAAGACCGCACGAAAGCAGGGTGTTCAGACCACGGGCAACGCCGCCCGCGCATCGGTTGCCGGACCCATGACCGTGGCGCCCTCCAACTTCCACTTCCTGCCCTCCGCACGAAGCCGGGATGAACTCTTCCAGGACGCGGGCGAAGCCCTGCTGGTCACCGACCTGATGGGCATGCATTCCGGCGCAAATACCGTATCCGGCGATTTCTCCCTGGGCGCAAAGGGTTTCCTGATCAGGAACGGCAAAGTCGACCGTCCGGTGAACCAGATCACCATCGCAGGCAACTTTTTCGAGCTTCTTCGGAACATCGAAGCGGTGGGCAGCGACCTGGAATTTGGCGCCAGCTGCTTTGCAAGTCCCACGCTGATGATCCGTTCCCTGTCCGTAGCCGGCAAATAAAGCGAAATGCTTTCTTTCCCCAGAGCGACACAATTCTTCACAATAATGCCCATTTTTGCCCTTTGCGAACACGATTGAATGGTTGAAAGCCATTCAAAAAGAGGTTATAATAATACCATATGTATTTATACCCCCGATACGAAAGGAAGGTTGCCTCTTGCCTGAATATTCTTCTTCCGGCCGCGATCCGCGCCGGTCTAACGGCGAAAGACCCGTACGCAGCGCATCCCGCTCCCAGAGCGGCGCACATCCCGCATCCCGCAGCAGCGCTCCCCGAACCGGCGCTCCCCGCAGCGGCGCAGCCCGTCCCCAGGGCAATCGTGCTCCCCAGGGTACAAGACCCTCCGGCAATCGCGCTCCCCAGGGCCGCCGTCCCGCTCCCCGCAGGAGAAAGCGCACCCAGCCCCGTTTCTTCATCATCCTGGGCGTAATCGTCATCGCGCTGATTGTAGCCCTGATCCTGATCTTCAGCGGCGGCAAGGGCAATGATCCCGTACAGCCCATGACCACGCCGGAGCCGGTCATCTCCAATTCCGGCATGGACAACGCCACCATCAACACGCAGGCCAACGTGGCCGCAGCTGATCCCAATGCTGCAACCGGCAACGATGGCGCAGCCCACAGCACCCTGCAGGAATGGCTCGCTGATGAGGACGCCGAAATTGCAGGCCTCTCTGCGGATGAGATGGTTAAGGTTCAGGACCTGAGCATCAACACCTCCCTTCCGAAGGATTGGACCAACATCCTGCTGCTGGGCACTGACCAGCGTACCCTGAACGAAAGCTGCCGCACGGACGCCATGATCATCTGCTCCATCAACCCCAGCACGGGCGAGGTGAAGCTCACCTCCATCATGCGCGACCTGGCTGTCAAATTTGATGATATCGGCAAGTACAACGGTACCTACCGCATCAATTCCGCAAACTACTTCGGCGGCCCGGAATATGCCATCAAAACCGTCAACGAATGCTTTGATATGAACATCCAGCATTACGTCATGGTCAACTTCTTCGGCTTCCAGAAGATCGCTCAGGCCCTGGGCGGCATTGAGGTCAACGTAAGCGAAGAGGAAATGAATGAAATCAACCGCATCGCTGTTGAGCAGGCATATATCGCTCATGCCGCAGGCATTGATGAAAGCGACCAGATCAACGAATACCTGACCACCTTCGGCGAAAACACCCACCTGAACGGCCGTCAGACCCTGGCCTACGCCCGTGTCCGTCACACCGACAGCGACTTCTCCCGCGCAGACCGCCAGCGCACCGTTCTGGTAAAGTTGATGGAGAAGCTCAAGGGCAAGAGCGCCGCTGAAATCATCGCCCTGGCCGGCAGCATGTCCACCAACGTTGCCACCAACATGAACATCAACGATATCGTTGAAGTTGCCCTGAAGGTTGTGCAGAGCGGCATCTCCAATGTTGATATGCTGCGCCTGCCCCTGAACAAAACCTACACTCTGGAAAAGCGCAATGATGACGCGATGTTCTACGATTGCGACTGGAAGACCAATTCCCTGGAGCTGTACAACTTCATCTACGAATAAACAAGCCGAGAGGAAGGAAACTTCCTCTCTTTTTTTGTGGCGAAAAAGATAACAGACCTGTCCTTGAAATACTTCCCGCATCGCTCCTATAATGATGTCATTCGACAAAATCCGCACCGGAGGCACTTTATGGACCTGATCCTCTCCTTCCTGGTTTTCATGGCCGCAATGGTTCTGAGCCTTTCCACCGGCGTCACCATGATCGTTCCCCTGCTGGTGGGCCTCGTGGGCTTCACGCTCGTGGCGCTGCGCCGGGGCTTTCATCTGCGTTCCATCGGAAAGATGTGCCTGCATGGCATGCAGGAGAGCCTGGTCGTGGTGCTGGTGATGCTGCTCATCGGCTGCCTGACCTCGCTGTGGCGGCAGACGGGCACCATTGCCTACTTTACCTATTACGGCGTAAAGCTGATCCCGCCCAGCGTGTTTATCCTGGCAGCCTTCCTGCTCACATCCGTCATGTCCTATGCCCTGGGCACCTCCTTCGGCGTAGCGGGCACCATCGGCGTGATTTTGATGACCATCGCCCGGGCCAGCGGCGTATCCCTGCCCCTGGTAGGCGGCGCCATCATGTCCGGCCTGTACTTTGGCGACCGCGGCTCTCCCGCCGCATCCAGCGCAAGCCTGGTGGCCAACGAAACCCATACGGACGTCAGCCGCAATTTCCGGCTGATGATCAAATCCTCCCTGCTGCCGATGGGCGTCTGTATCATCCTCTATGGAATCCTTTCCATATTCAGCCATCCTGCCGGCGTGGATTCCGGCCTGCTGGACAGTTTTGCACAGGAATTCAGGCTGTCCCTCTGGTGCCTGCTGCCCACCATCGCACTGCTGGTTCCCGCCTTTATGGGCATAAAGATCAAACGCATCATGGCTGCAAACATCGTCATTTCCATCCTGCTCACGCGCATTCTGCAGGGAACTTCCATCGCTGAAATTCTGCGCATGACCCTTCTCGGTTACACGCCCCGCAGCGCCGAACTGGCTCCCATCCTCTCCGGCGGCGGCGTGGCTTCCATGCTGGAAATCGTGGTTCTGCTCCTGCTCTCCAGCGGATGCGCAGGAATATTTGAAGGGACGCACATGCTTGCAGGCATTGAAGGCGGACTGAACAAAATGAGCAGGCACATCGGCCGCTTCCCGGCCATGGTACTCACCAGCCTGGGCGTATGCGCCGTGTTCTGCAACCAGACCATCGGCATCATCATGTGCCGCCAGTGCATGAGCCGGAATTATGGGGATACCCCCCAAGAGCGCACCGCCTTCATGCTGGACATTGAAAATTCCGTGGTTCCCCTGGCAGGTATGGTGCCCTGGTGCATCGCCAGCAGCGTGCCGCTGGGCATGCTGGGCTGCAATATTTCGGCCCTGCCCTTCTCCGCTTACCTGTACCTCCTGCCCATATGCTGGTATTTTACACTGAAATTCCGGGCAAAAAAGGGCAGGATTGCGGCGTAAAGTTCCCACTCTTACCATTCATTAATATTTTCGTAAAACCAGGAACACAAGCGGCCTTTCCAACCCCTTCCACTCCTGGTTTTTGCTGTATATTAAAACAAAAATATTGCATATTGTTACAGACATATTACAGTCATAATTCAAACAAACCACTTTTACATTTCAAATTGCAGGATTTTTGTACATCTGGGCGAATATTTATTCCTATCACGGGAGGATTCTGTCCTTCTGACTTAAGTGTGCAAACAGCCACAGCAAATCGGATATTGTGAGGAAAGATAAATGATGAACAAAAGCTGCAAAATGAAGAGGATTCTGGCGCTGATTCTTGCGGTGCTCACGCTGCTGCCTGCAACCCCGGCACTGGCGGAGAGTTATCGGGCCATCACCGGCCAAAGCGGCCTGACGGTGTATGCAGATGCGGCCATGAATAAGCAGATCGGCGAATTGCCCCCCTTCACCATGCTCACTGTAAAGGCAGTGAAGGGCTATGTGGCGCAGATCCGCTATGGCGGCTATACCGTTTACGCAGATAAAAACGCCGTTGTTGCCGTGAACGACATCGCCATTCCCGGCAAAGCAAACCAGAATACCCGCGTATTCGAGGAGCCCGATCTCTTCAGCCGCAGCGCAGCCCTCAAAAAAGGCACGACGCTCAACGTTCTCTATACCGCCGGCAACTGGGCTATGGTGGAAAAGGGCGGCAACCTGGGCTATACCTATGTGGATCACCTGACTCCCCTGACCATTGAAGATGAGGAACCCGAAGAGGAAGAATCCGTGGGCGATCCCTTCCTGCCCGAAAGCGAACAGGCAAGCAGCAATTCCTCTTCCAAGGGCGTGACCATCGAAACCGTGGCCGCCGTGGTTACTGCTGCATCCCTTCCGGTCTACAAAAGCGCCAGCGCTTCTTCCGCAAAGCTGGGCACCCTTACCCGTGGACAGGAAGTGACCGTTTATGCCTACAACAGCAGCATCGCCTACATCGGCCTGAATGGCAAGTACGGCTTCTGCTCCCTGAAGGGCCTGACCAGGAAATCCGCTGTTCAGCAGCCTGAAACCAACGACCCCTCAGTGGATCTCTCTGGCGCCATCAAGGCCACCGTAACCGCATCCAGCGTCAGGGTTTACGCCGACGCCAATACCTCCTCCAAGTCCCTGGGCACCCTGCAAAAGGGCGTGCAGGTGAACGTGCTGAGCGTCAAGGATGTCTGGGCTTACATAGAACTCAACGGCAACCTGGGCTACTGCGCCGTGGACGCCCTGACCAAGACCAGCGACCTCACCGCTGAAGACAACCAGAACAAGAACGACGACACCGTCATCGGCAACAAGAGCCCCTTGGGCACTGCCACCGTAATCGAAGCTGCCGCGCCGGTTTACAGCTCCATGAAGGCAACCACCCATTCCTCCGTGCTGAAGATGGGTGAAACCGTCAATTTCTACGGCTACGATTCCAAATGGGTTCTGGTGGGCAAGGATGGCAAGTTCGGCTTCGTGCCCCGCAAGTATCTCAGCTCCGACAGCTATGCTGAGCTCAAGGCCGAAGACAGCGGCGCTGCCGTCGCCGACCTGGAAAAGGCTCTGCTGGCCCTGGGTCATCTGGACGGCGCGGCCGGAAACGCCTATACCTCCCTCACTACCGAAGCTGTGAAGCGTCTGCAGACCGCATGCAGCATGACCGTCACCGGCGTCGCCGATGTGGGCACCCTGCGCGTGCTCTACTCCGGAAACGCACCGGTTTCCCCCATCCTGAGTGTATCCCTCTCCAAGGGCGCCAAGAATGACAACGTGCGCCGCATTCAGACCCGTCTGAATTCCCTGGGCTACCTGTCCAGCGCCTCCAGCATCGACGGCGATTACGGCAATAAGACCGCAAACGCCATCTCCCTGTTCCAGAAGGCCTGCGGCGCCACTGCCACCGGCACTGCGGACAACGCCACCATCCGTGCACTCTACAAGGCTGCCGCTCCCACCCTGCCCTCCGGCATGACCGCCGCGGATGCGACCGTCACCTCCAGCGGCTCCAGCGGCAATACCACCAGCATGGGTAACCTGGCCTCCACCACCGACAAGCTGGTTGCGGGCATGTCCAATGCCCAGAAGCTGGAATACGTAATCTACATCGCACAGCAGCAGCTGGGCAAAAAATACGTATTCGGCTCTGCGGGTACCAAGACCTTCGACTGCTCGGGCCTGACCATGTACTGCTTCAAGCAGGTCGGCGTATCCCTGCGCCACTCCGCCTATTCTGAAGGCTACAACAGCAACCACCAGAAGATTTCCGCCATCTCCAGCATGCGCCGCGGTGACCTGGTCTTCTTCAACACCATGTCTGACGGCGACCTGTGCGACCACGTGGGCATCTATCTGGGCAACAACTACTTCATCCACGCCTCCTCCGGCGCAGCGAAGGTTGTTGTCAGCAACCTGGCCAGCGGCTACTACAACCGTGTATTCAGCTGGGGCCGCAGAATCCTGGATACCTGATTTAAAACACAAAAGTGCAAGAACCAGACGGTTCTTGCACTTTTCTTATGTTGCGCTCCCCTTCCCTTTTTGCTATAATCGAAACAGGAGATCAACCTGTGAAAGGAAGTAGAATCATGGCTGACAAAAATTATCGCGCGGAACTGACCGGCGTTTTTGGCGATCCCGTTGACGGCAATCCCACCTGCGTTCTGGAGGAGGCAGGTTTTGCTGCCGCAGGCCTGAACTGGCGCTACCTCACCTGCAAGGTGGCCGTGGAGGACCTGACCGATGCCATCGCCGGCATGAAGGCCATCGGCATGAAGGGCGTAAACCTCACCATGCCCCACAAGATCAAGGTGATTGAACACCTGGATGAGCTGAGCGAAGCCGCACGCATCATCGGCGCGGTAAACACCGTGCTCAACAAGGACGGCCGCCTGATCGGCGAAAACACCGACGGCAAGGGCTTTGTGCGCAGTTTGACCGATGAGGGCCTCTCCCTCGCCGGCAAGACCATCACCATTCTGGGCGCAGGCGGCGCAGCCAAGGCCATCGGCGTGGAGTGCGCGCTGGCCGGTGCCAAGAAGCTGAACATCATCAACCGCAATCGTGAACGCGGCGAGGAGCTGGTGGCCACCATCACCGGCAACACCAAGGCGGACGCCGTCTACCTTCCCTGGGATGGCACCGTTGCGTTGCCCGCCGATACCGAAATCCTGAT
>JAGBAU010000221.1 GCA_017938785.1 Clostridia bacterium | reverse complement strand
GGGCGTACCAATCCATGCCCACGGGGATGTTGTGGGTCAGGCAGTAGTAATCCCAGATTGCGCTGGCGGGCATGCTTTTGCGCTCTTCCAGCATGGCCAATCTCTTGGTGTAATCGCCTTCGGTCTCGGCGGCCTGCATGGTCTTGTAGTCTGCCAGGCAAGCATTCAGCAGAGCCTTGCGAGCGTTACGCATACCGATGGACCAGCAGGCGATGCGGTTGATGGAAGCATCGAAGTAGTCCAGAGCGATGCAGACGCGCTCTTCGTAGCCGTTCTTG
Source organism: Clostridia bacterium (assembly GCA_017938785.1). The sequence continues at coordinate 2,380 of JAGBAU010000221.1, read as the reverse complement.
ACGATCTCGTTCATGATGGCCTTGAGCTCGTCGTCAAAGATGATCACGTGGTCGCTGTCCCAGCGGACGGGGCGGGATACGTGCAGGATGGTGCTGTCAACGAAGTTCAGCACGGCGCTCATCTTGGCGGAAATCACCTCGGTGGGATGGAAGTGACCGGCGTCCAGGGTGTAAGCCAGGCCGTTCTTGATGGCATAGCCCATGGAGAATTCATGGCTGGCCACAGTGAAGGATTCAACGCCGATGCCGAAGAGCTTGGACTCCAGGCCGCAGGGAACATCCTTCTGGGAGATGGACTTGTCGGCGAAGATTTCGTCCAGGGAAGCAACCATGCGCTCACGGAAGGCGCGGCTGCCCACGATGGTGTCCTTCATGCCATCGGGCATCCAGTAGTTGATGGCGCAGGGCTGACCCAGCTGCTTGGCGAACTCATTGCCGATTTCGCGGCAGCGCTTGCCGTGCTCGATCCAGAACTTGCGGTTTGCATCCTTGGGGCTGGAGAGGGACAGGTCACCGTCCATCATGGGATGGCCGAAATAGGTGGGGTTGAAGTCCAGGCCCAGCTTGTTCTCCTTGGCCCAGTCTGCCCAGCCCTGGAACTCAGCGATGGTGTATGCATCGCGGTCCACCTTCTTGCCGTTCTTCTCGGCATAGGAGGCATGCAGGTTCAGCTTGGTGGCGCCGGGGATCATGGTGCGGGCAAAATCGAGGTCCTTGCGCAGCTCTTCAACGTTGCGTGCGCGGCCGGGATAGTTGCCGGTGGTCTGAATACCGCCGGTGAGGCTATCTGCGCCGTCAAAGCCGATAACGTCGTCGCCCTGCCAGCAATGCATGCTGACCGGGATGGCGTCGGCCTTCTTCATCGCAGCTTCTACATCGATGCCCGCTGCGGCATAGGTTTCTTTTGCATATTCATATCCAGCAAGAATGAGTTTCTCGTTCATGATAAAAACCTCCCGGAGATTATTTTCTGATTCTATTATATTGATTTTACATTTGTGCGTCAACGCAATTTGGAAAGGATAGCAAGATAGCGTAATTTCTCCACAACCCAGCGTAGCCGATAATCGCAAAACAGCCTATTTTATCAGAATTGAAGATGCACAAGGAAGCGTAAGAAATTGATTTTCACCAAGGTTAAGAAACAACAAAACACCGGTACCCATTCGTACCGGTGCGTATTTCAATGTATGCTGTTTTTTCAGGTCCATTGCTTTGCCCGTTGTAACTGTTCATCTGTTAAACCGGGTTTGCTTTGTCCTTTTCCGATGTTCGTGCGCTTTGCTCTTTACTTCGGTTCTTATTGTTATCCGTTGAGCTGTTTTTTCTTAAATTCACTGCACGATCGGGGCTTTGCTCTCTGATCTATCAAATATTACCGAGGGCAAAGCAATTAGACCTTTCAGTAACGATTTCCAGGTACATTGGACTCGCCCCCTTCTCTTTTCGTAGTTTGACCCTGGAATGATACGGGTTTTTTCGGTCTTTCTTTCCGGTTGATTCTTTTGGATTGTTTCTTTATGAATCTTCCGGTTTACCGAAATATCAAAGCGGCTCTGCGCTCAGATTTCTTTATCCACCTTCCTTGGTTCGCTTTTATAATACCACACGCGAGATTCGCTGTCAATAGTTATTTTAAGTTTTTTATCCATTTATTTTTATCATTGTCTGCATGTTATATAAAGAATTGTGTATCTTTTATAGATAATCCGCTGCAATATTCGGGTTTGAAGGAGCTGAAAGCCTCCATCCGGCAGTTTTGCCCCCACCATACACTTTAAGGAGCGGCCTTTTAACGAACAAAAGAAATCAGGCCCATAATCTACGGGCCTGATTTCGGGAAAATACAAAGTTTTGAAAGAAAAGAAACACAGAACCCCTGCCCCATAATCCACGGGGCAGGGGTTCGTTCACCTAAACGCCGTCAGGCAGCTGGCCGCGGCGCCTCGCCTCTTGAGCGCCCGGCTTTACCGGGCTGAGGCTTCAAGCGCAGCGGAATACTTGCCGCAAGACGAAGCCGAAACCCGAAACTGATAAAAGGCACCCTTTCGGGTGCCTTTTGTTAGCTTCGGGGCGAAATTACTTCTTGTAGAAGGGGCCGTAGGTGGAGCAGGCACGATAGTCTGCGCCTTCCTTGTCCATGCCGAATGCATTCCAGGCGGCGGGACGGAAGATCTTCTCGGTGGGCACGTTGTGCATGCAAACCGGGATGCGCAGCATAGAAGCCAGGGTGATGATGTCAGCGCCGATGTGGCCATAGCTGATAGCGCCGTGGTTTGCACCCCAGTTGTTCATGACATCGTAAGCGGTCTTGAAAGCGGAGCCTTCCTTGCCGTCGCAGCGGGGTGCGAACCAGGTGCAGGGCCAGGTGTAGTCGGTG